>JAANWY010000086.1 GCA_018263655.1 Anaerolineales bacterium
TCGTGCAGCGATTTCGTTCCCAAGAGGGATTGCTACCCAGGTTTGAGCCGAGATTGAGTCAGATTCTAGCCCAAAGTGGGGCAGAAATTCAAGATAAGCGAGAAAAATGAGCGAAAGATGGGTATGGGGGGACATGTACGACGATTTGGTAAATCGTCGGGTCGAAATACCATTTCGACCTACATAGCCCCGAAATATTGAGATGATACTCTTGAACGGTTACCGCAGACTTTCTTTCTGCAGCAACTCATCGGCCCACGCTGCATCGTCGGGGGAGAGGGGGGTGCTGGGCTCGGCAGTGTAGTCGATAACATCGGCGTAGGCGCCGTTCGCGTAGCATTGATCGAAGACAACTTGTAGATCGACGACGGCGTCAGGATCAGGCGACATGAGGGGAATGACAATGCGGGGCAGACGCTGGCGCAGTGTGAGTGGGTAGACCTCGGCTTGGCCCCGCAGGCCGGCACGGCTGATATTGATGAGGTAACGCCAGGGCTGGTGAGGAATGAGGTGTGACGCTGGAACGGCCACTGTATGCACTCCCTCACGCAGCAGGTCGATCTCGACCAGATTGGTCTCGCTGGAAAGCACTTCTTTCTGCTTACGTCGATACAGCTCGTGATCCTCGCCGGCCGTCTTATTAGCTGGGCTGAGAATCTCGATTACCGTCACTACTCTGCCACCGTGGACAGTGTCGACGATTTCAATGAAGGGTTCGCGTCTAACCTCTGGTGGCAGCAAGATGGTCACCGGCGAATCTGGTTCCATCGTGGCCGCGGGTGCATGTCCTGCTGGGGCACGCTCGGGCTGGCGCTTTGTGACGACCACATCCGGGTAGATGTTGCGAGGAGGATGAACGACATAGACCCGCTCCCCGATGTGAGCGTGATAGCGTGGACGAATATCGGGCTGGAGCGCATCTGCCGCATAGGTGATAAGCCTCTGATGCAGATCAGACCAGATGGCCGGATCTTCTAGATACGGGTCCATGCCCGGAAACGGGCTAGGCATCGCAGACTCCTTCCTTTGCACTGAGTATCTTAAAGATAAGCTGGGGCCGGTCTCCTGTCTACGTGCGGGACACCTGTCTGCCGTGTTGGCACAGGCAGGCGCACAGGCAGGCCCGACCGCGCCCCTGGCTCGATCTGTAAGCGAAGCGGCGACCGGCCAGAGCGCTAACTTAATGACATTGACTCCTTCCTTGGCACTAAGTATCGCCGCCTGTCGAGAATTGGTAAGCGTTCAGGGGGCAACCCATGGAGCATCCCTTCGACAGGCCCTTCGACAGGCCCTTCGACAGGCTCAGGACGCCGCTCAGGACGCCGCCTGAGTAGACTGAGGCG
>JAANWY010000087.1 GCA_018263655.1 Anaerolineales bacterium
TCTTCCGATCTTACGTATGTGCTTGGAAAGGTACTGTTTAGACGATTAGAAACCGCCTCTCTTTGCACCAACGAATAGAAATGCGCTACTTTTGCGCAAAAATAAGATAACACGGGCCGGCTGTACCCCACTTATCTGGTCCAGCAGCTCGGCGAGACTCCCAAGACCTTCTTCCGCCGCACCTTCTTCACCTACAGTCACGATGACGCCATTCGCGCGGTGGCGGCGGGTCTGGCCGATGGTGCCGGCGTCGACAGCCTGGTCTACGAATTCGCGATAGCCCGTGATCCTGAGTTGGCCGCGAAGATCAAGGTCATTTATCAGTCACCGCCCTTTGGAAGTCCACCGGTGGTTGTAAACCCGGACCTCAGTCCGAAACTTCAGGCTGAGCTGAGCGCACTGCTTCTTGAGCTAGACGACCATCTCCAGAGTCGTCAGATTCTAGACACCCTGGGCGTGGATCGCTTTATCGTAATCGATGATGCTGTCTACGATACCGTCCGCGCGTTGGAACAGGAGGTGGGTCCGCTGCCGTGACCCGCTATCGACCCCTTCTGGATCGCGTTTGGTCCCTAATCCTTGGGGTCAGTGTTCGGGCCAAGATCATGGGTATGATCTTGGGTCTGACGCTGGTGCTGGGCTTTGGTGTCACCCTGCAGGTGCGCATCAGCATGACGCGGACGCTGACCCAAGAGCTGGAGCAGCGTGGCATTTCCATCGGACGGGGCCTGGCTGCCCGAAGCACAGATCCAATCCTGATCCACGACACCTTTGCGCTGTATCAGCTCATTCGCGATACGGTGGATAACAATCCCGATCTGCGCTATGCTTTTGTCTTGGGCCAAAACGGTCAAATTCTGGTGCATTCGTTCGTCCAAGATGAAGATAGCCTGGAGAGTGCCGGGTTTCCGCTGGAACTGATCGAGGCCAATCGGGCCGCCTCGCACGAGCGCTACCATCAGGGGTTGATCCAGACCAACGAGGGCCTGATCCACGACTTCGCGGTGCCGATTTTCGAGGGTCGGGCCGGCACCGCTCGTGTTGGTTTGTCTGAAACCCGTCTTCGCGCTACCGTCAATGCAGTCACCGGGCAGTTGTTGCTCACCACGCTGGCTGTGGCCATCGTTGGTGTCGCTGCGGCGGCGTTCCTGACCTGGCTCTTGACCCGCCCGATCCTCAACCTCGTATCTGTGACTCGCGCCGTGGCCCGAGGCGATCTCAGCCAGAAGGCGCCGCGCTGGGCCGACGACGAGATCGGGACGCTGAGCGCGGCCTTCAATCACATGGTGGACGACCTGGCAACCGCGCAAGCCGAGAGCGAGGCATACAATCAGGAACTTCTACGGCGCAACCGCGAGCTGGCCGTCCTCAACGCCGTCGCTGAAGCCGCCAGTGGACCATTGGCGCTGAAGCCGCTCCTGGAGCGAGCACTGGAGCGGGTATTGGAGCTGCTCAACCTGGAGGCCGGCTGGGTGATGTTGACCAATGGCTCCGGTGATGAGGGAGCCCAACTCGTCGGCGCTGTAGGCATGCCCCGACAAGTCGCCCGGCATGAGACAAAGGCCGGCTTCCCCAGTTGTCCCTGTGGTGAGGTGCTGGACACGGCACAGCCGTTGGTCATCCATCCCCTGCGAGACATTTGTCCCATCTCCACCATACGCCTGAAGGACGACCGACCGGTCACCTGCCATGCTGCCATTCCGTTAATTGCGAAGTCGCGGGTGTTGGGCGTGTTCAACATCATGGCCAGTGATCCATCTCAGTTCAGCCCCGACGATCTACGCTTACTGAACGCCATCGGCGCACAACTGGGCGTCGCCATCGAGAACGCGCGGCTGTGGGAGGAACTGAAACAGAAAGAAGCCTTACGGGGCCAACTGCTGGACAAAGTAATCCATGCTCAGGAAGAGGAACGCCAGCGTATCGCCCGCGAGCTCCACGACGAGACCAGCCAGGCGCTGACGTCCTTCATGGTTGGCCTGAAAGTGCTCGAAAAGGCCGACAGCACGACTGAAGTGCACCAGCGGGCGACAGAACTACGCCAAATCGTCGCCGATGCGTTGGAGGACGTCCGTGGACTGGCCTTGGAACTGCGCCCGAGTACGTTGGACGACAAGGGGCTGATTCCCACCCTGCAGCGGTACACGCGTGATTACGGTCAGAAGTTCGCTATCACCGTCGACTGCCACACGCTGGGCTTCGACGGTGTGCGACTGCTGCCTCGGGTGGAAACGGCCGTGTATCGGATCATTCAAGAAGCTCTGACGAATGTAGCGAAGCACGCCAACGCCGATACCGTCAGCGTGTTGTTGGAGAAGCGGACTGGCCGGCTGCTCGTCATCGTCGAGGATGACGGCTGCGGCTTCGACGTCGATCATCAGCTTCGCTCCGGGACGCAGGGACAGCGGCTGGGGCTGTACGGCATGCGCGAACGGGCCAATCTCATCGGCGGTGACTTGACCATCGAATCGCGACCGGGCGCCGGCACGACGATGTTTGTGGAAGTGGGGCTGGATGAGATTCAGGTGATGGAACATGGGTAGAACCGACATCGAGAAGGTGCAAGTCATTCGGCTATTATTGGTGGATGACCACACTGTCCTGCGCGCCGGCCTGCGATCTTTGCTGAACGCCGAAGACGATATGGAAGTGATCGGTGAAGCCGAAAGCGGGCAACAGGCGGTAGACATGGCGCACGCCATGCAGCCAGACGTTGTGCTGATGGACGTCACCATGCCGGGCATGAGCGGCGTCGAAGCCACGTGTCGCATCAAAGAAGCGGATCCGGAGATACACATCCTGGCCCTGACGATGCACGATGACGCCAGCTACCTGCGAGACATTTTGGGGGCCGGTGGCGCCGGCTACGTCCTCAAAGAAGCGGCCGGCGACGAGCTCTTATCGGCGATTCGCGCCGTGTATCAGGGCGGTACGTTCCTGCACCCCAGCCACACCAAAGCTCTGCTGGAAGACATCGTGGATCGAAACAAAGATGTGGGGGAGCCGGCCGATGAGAAGCAAGCGCGCTATGAGTCGCTGAGCGAACGGGAGGCGCAAGTTTTCAAACTCGTGGCGCTGGGCTATCGCAACAGCGAAATCGCCGAGATGCTGCACCTCAGCGTGAAGACGGTGGAAACGTACAAAGCCCGCCTGATGCAGAAACTGGGCCTCCGCAGCCGCGCCGCGCTGGTGCGTTATGCCCTGGAGCTGGGCATTCTTGAGGACGAGGTGGCGTAACACTCAACGCAATCCTTTCTCCCTCAACAGCCCATCCAACCAGGCAGATTCCTCCTCTGAGAGTGGAGGTAGAGGTGGCGGCTGGCGATAGTCAATCTGCTGAGCGTACGCTCCCCGCGCATAAATGGTGGTGACAGCCGCGCCCAGGTCCAGGGGTACGTCTGGATCGGGTTCTAGTAACGGCACAGGAATTACTGGCAGTCTTTCCGACAACTGAATCGGCCACACTTCCACGGTGGGGCGTCGCTCCGCCCGGCTGAGTGTGACATAGTAAGCCGCCGGCGGCACCGGCTGTTCCAACGGTGGTCGCTCTCCACCTCGCAGCAGATCAATCTCCAAGAAATGTGCAGCCGAGCGTATGAAGTCTTTGCGCTTGCGCCGGTAGTCCAAATAGGCTTCGTGACCTGGTCGCTTGTTCACAGGGGAAAGGATTTCGATAGCTGTGACGAACTGCTGGGTATCGGTAGCCCGAACCTCTACGCTATACAGGCGCAACGGCAACTCTAATGGTACTTGACTTTCAACCGGCGCCGGCATGACTGTCGCGACACCCCCGGCTGCCTCATCCTCGGGCGGTTGAGACTGCCACACGCCCACGTCCGGACGGACGCCTCGGACTTCAGCGACTTCTATCACCTCATAAGTGACATAAGGCGTCAACCGTGCGAAGTATCGAGGCTGGATATGCTGATTCAGCCGGCTCTGAATCTCCGGCGCCAGATTGCCGTGGAAATCTTGCCATAGATCCGGCTGTTCAATGTACGGATCCATTCCAGAAAACGGTGAAGGCATGACGCATCTCCTAATCGATCAGCCACGGTTCTCGATGATGATTTGGCTTAGCGGCGGATCAAGAACCAAGCTGTGCATAAGGGGATTCCAGAATTTAAAACCTCCCAAAAACCCAAGATTTCTGAGGGAAACAGGCCATTTTGGGGAGGTTTATTTCCCTGGAAGTCCCTAAGGCGAACATGAGCCTGCTTCTCTTCCGCCGGGAGCGCGTCCCACTCGGCGGCGAGCCGGCGTTCCTCGGGGGTCGTGTCGCGCACCAACCCCTCGGCCTTGAGCCAGGCCAGGAGCTGTTCCTGATCCAGAGGTTCGCCGGGCTTCGGCGGCTCGACTTCTTGTCCATCTCCGGCCAGCCGGCGCACCCGCTCTTCCAGGCGCTCGATGCGGGCTTTGAGTTCTACCAATTCCAAAGTTGTCATAGGTCCCCGCCTTCCTTCCTAAGCTGATTATAGCATGCGGCATAGATGTGCACAAACTCAGCGCAGCAGACGGAACCGGAAAACTACAACCTGGCGGTCGGCCTGGGGAACACGCTGCGAACGCGGTTGGCCCTCGACGCACAGAATGGGCTCGGTCGGAGACCTTCACCCAACAGTTGAGTTCACTTACCGGAAGAGACAAAAGAGGTGCGACACCACACCATTTTGTATAGAGGGCACCGGCTAACTTGCCGGCGCCCTCTTTCCTTGTAGGGGAATTCCCTGACAAGATCGCGCGAGAATTGTCAGGAATTCCCCTACAAAGATCAGGGAATTCCCCTCTACCGCCGGCCCCGCTCGGATGATACAATGATACCGAATTCGTGACTACTCAGGCACTTCGTGCCTACACAAGAAGAGACCGGAAAAGATGGGGGTGTGGGGGGCGGCCGCCCCCCACACCCCCATCTTTTCCGCATTTCTCAACTGCGAGGGTGGTA
>JAANWY010000088.1 GCA_018263655.1 Anaerolineales bacterium
CCCACGGACAGAAGGAAACCCTGTGCTGAGTGTAGCCGAAGTAACAGATGTTCAACTTTTTTGTTTTTGTCCGTGTTTCTTTCCGTCCGTGGGGGACTGGTGATCGCCCCTCACCTCAGCTTGGGGTGTATTACGTATAACGGAACAGTTAACGGAACAGAGTGACCAGTCAGTGTCATTTAGTTAGCTCATAAGTCCCGTCTCCGGGACGCCCGCGGACGGGCTTTAGAGCCTTATCTTAATGACATTGACTGTTCACTGCTCACTGGCTCGTCATCCAGCCTTTGATGAATCGAGCCCAATCGGTGTTCTGTTTGAGGTAGCCGCGAAACAGATATTCGTAGGTGGCCGGCGGTTCTGTTGGCCGGCGCCAGAGGGGCATGCCGGCTTCCTGGGCGGTCCGGCCGCCCTTACGAGCGTTGCAGCGCGGGCAGGCCGCCACCAAGTTCTCCCATGTGCGCTGGCCGCCCCGGTGACGAGGCACGATGTGGTCGATCGTTAGGTCGGGGGGCCGCTTGCCGCAGTACTGGCACGTGTAGTTGTCGCGGCGAAAGATCTCGCGGCGGGTCAGCCGGGGCTCTGGACGGGGGCGGTGAATCATGTAGTTGAGCCGGATCACCGATGGGCGCGGGAATGTTCGTGATGGGGTTCGGATCACGCCCCGGCCATTCTGCAGAACGTTGGCCTTGCCCACGACGATCAGGCACATGGCGCGTTTGGTGGCGCACACATTGAGCGGTTCGAAGTTCTGGTTCAGGACTAGTACGTTTTCATTCATCCTGTCACTCCATCAGGTACCCCCATCCGCCGCGAATTGTATCAGATTCTACCGATTTTCACAAGTCATTGGCGTTGTGCTGCTGGAGCCGCCATAGCTTGCGATACTTGACGAATTCGTAGTGGGCCATCAGGAGGCTGAGGAACAGACCGTAGAGGTGATCGCGGTAGCCGGCCTGGCTCCAGAAGCGCCGCCGGAACTCCCGCAGCGGTTGCAGGATGAAGTTGTGGGCGCGCGCGCGCTGGCCCGCTTCGTACAGAACGGTGGCGTCGTAGTCTGTGTACTTCGCCTGGCGCCGGCGAAACTCGCGGAGGTTGCTGTAATTGTAGTGGGTCAGCGGGTTCTGCAAATGGCCGGCCGGCCCGTCGAGGATGACCAGCTCGTGGACGCGACGGTCAGGGTTGTACCAGCTCCGGTCACGGCGAAAAAGCCGCAACTGATAATCCGGGTACCAGCCGGCGCCCTGCATGCGGTGGCCAAAGATGTAGTTGTGTCGCGGAACCCACCACCCGACTTCGGGTCGATGTGCTGTCACCTGCCGAATTTCCGCGGCGAGCTCCGGCGTTGCACGCTCGTCCGCGTCGACGAAGAACACCCAGTCGCTAGTGATCAAGTCCAGGGCGGCGTTTCGTTGATCAGCGTAGTCTCGAAAGGGGCGCTCGTAAACATGGGCGCCGGCCTCCTGTGCTAGCTCGACTGTGTCATCGTCGCTGTAGCAATCCAGCACGACGCGCTCGTCGGCCCACGTCAAACTCTCCAGACACTCAACAATATTGCCGGCTTCGTTCTTGGTTAGTACCACCCCCGAGATTCGTTCTGGCAATTGCCTGAGGCCTCCTTGAACTATTACATGCCGATCCACAGGATGTGACTCAGACGTTGCCGGAGTCCGCTTTGCATTTGAACTTACCCGCTGCTCTCCTGCTCTTCTCTGTCTCTTCTACTGAGTTCCGCGACTTCTTCATATACAGCCAGCCGGCTCACAAGCTCACCCACCGGCATCTTGCCGGATGACGCCAGATTCGTCGCCCGCAGCCGCTCCCGCTGCAGTCCCAGCCGCACGATCGAGGCGATGATCCGCCGGCGCACTGGGCCCAGATGCTTCTCGAAGAGGCGGGAGCGGCTCCGCCACAGCGCAACAAACATCTCGTCTCGGAACTGGCGTGTGCTGGCGCCGGCATGGTGGATCACTTGGGCCGCCGGCACGCACGCCACCTTCCAGCCGGCTGCCTTCATGCGCCAGCACCAGTCGATCTCCTCACAGTACATGAAAAAGCCTTCGTCCAGCAATCCGACTTGATCGATGGTCTCACGACGCACTGCCAGACAGGCCCCCAGGGGATGGTCGACGTCGAAGGGCTGGCCGCGCGCGTACCACGCGGGCGGGTAGCGACCATTCAAGCGGGAGTTGCTCAGCCGGTGGTGGATGGGGAAGAACTCGAAAAGGTTCTGCAACACGCCGGGGAAGCGAAAGGCGCTGTGCTGAAAAGAGCCGTCGGGGTACACCAGGCCGGCGCCGGCCGCGGCATAGTCCGGATGATGGTCCAAAAAGCCGACTAGCTTTGCGAGGGTACCGTCGAGAACCTCCGCGTCGGGGTTCAGGACCAGTACGTGCCGGCCAGTGCTCGCCCGGACACCCTGATTAGTGGCTGCGGCGAAGCCGGCGTTGGACTCGTTGGCGATGAGGCGCACATCTGAGAAGTCCCCCCGCACCATCTGCGCCGAACCATCGCTCGAGGCGTTATCTATGACGATAATCTGAATCTGCGTATTGCGTATTGTCTTCCTTCGGCTTCGCTCAGGATAGGGTTGCGCGTTCCGTATCGACCTTAGGCACGCCTGGAGCAGCCCCTGGACATTGTAGCTAACAATGACGATTGAGAGATCGAATTCACCGTTCACAATTGACAATTGACAATTCACAATTCACAATTAGTATTCGATGGTGACATTCTTTACGCCGTACGGCCCCACCATGCGGCGTACATCTTCATGCAGGAGTGCCACGTAGAAGTTGCTATTGCGCCGGTACGGTGGCTCGACGATGCGCACCTGCCCGGTGACGACGACTTGTGTCTGCGGCGGGAGACAGAGGTAGATCACATTCTCCGACTCGCAGACGTCCAGATCCTCGGTGCGACCGAGTTGCCAGCGGTAGGGGTACGGTAGGTCGGTGAGTTTCTCGTCGTATTCCAAGCCCAACCGCACCGCTCCCGAGCGACGTGAGAAGTCGCGCCGGCCAGGACGCACGTCTGCCAGGCAGTACTGTCCCTCAGTGTCTGTGAGCGTTTTGAGGATACCGTCACCGTCGCTTTCGAAGATGTAGACCGCAGCACCCGGTACTGGCTCCCCATCACGAGACGACACCTGGCCACAGATTGTCGTCTTATCAGCCGCTGCGGCGGTTGGGGGAGTCGCCGGGGGCGTCGCCTGCGATACTGGCCCGGAAGTATCCGCCGGCGTCAGCTTGAAATCTTCGGTCAGAATGCGCCCGGTCTCCACCGGTACGGTGCGGAGTGCTCGCTGGAAGCCGGCGGCCTCGACGATGAGGGTGTACGTGTCACCGGCCGGCAGCGAATTGAAAGTTTCTGTGTTCTCGTAGGCCGTGCCCGGCTCGGGCCCGAAGGTGCGCAAGGGCACCCCTCCGATGTTCTTGATCGTCGCTGTGAAAGCCAGCGTTTCGCCCAGCACGACGATGTCTTTGTCGAAGATGACGTCGCCTAAGATATCGGCGCGCGGCTGCCCGCCGTCGCGGATGATGAGCGGTTGCTCGACCCGCACGACGTTGCCGGCACTATCCTTGGCTTCCGCAACCACGGTGTAGGTGCCGTCTGGGGGAGGGGGTGCATCAGCGTCGACGCCGGCGTCGAAGTCGTAGCGGTGGTAGCCTGGCTCGCCCGGCTCGATGATGTTCTCCTGTTCCTCCAGTGGGCTGTCCACAAACTCACCGTCGGCATCCTCAATCCACAGGCGGACGTCGGCCGGCTTTGCCAGATGATAACTGATGCTCACTCGATCGCCGATACCGTCCTGATTCGGTGTGAAGTCATCGGGGAAGACGGTGAAGTCTTCCAGTTCCGGGAGGCTTGTGTCGGCGCCGGCGATGGTGAGCGAGCGCTCTTCGCGCTGCGTCTCGCCGGTCTCGGGATCGGTGGCTTCCACGATTACAGTGTAGGTTCCGTCGGCCAGGACTCGCCGGCCGACGCTGCCGCCGAAGAGGGCCGTATAGCCGCCCGCCGTTCGTCGTTTGTCGTCGCGGAAGAGATGATCCTCGCTGTTCGGGCCGACGAAGGTGATAGACAGCTGGCTGTTGCGGCCGATGGTGTACTCAATGGCTGCTACGTCGTCCGTGCCGTCGGCGTTGGGCGATATGGTCTCGGGTCGTACGTTCACATCCGAGAGCAGCGGTTCAGTACCGCAGCCGGCCAGGATCAGCGGAACGAGGAGCAGAAGAAGTTGGATAATGCGTTTTATCATTGCCGCGCGAAAGTGTATCAGATTGATCGACCTGGGTCAAATCTTGGTGGGTCGTAACTGCCTTGACAATGTCACATTAACATAACAGTGACTCTTTGATCGCCGAAGGTCTCCTGATCGGCGAAATGGGCTCGGTCAGGAGACCTTCGCCGTGGGGCGGTAATGTGACATTGTCAAGCTACTCAGGCTACTGCTTATTCGGTGACCGTGATCTCCGCAATAACAACGTGGTCGCCGACAGCATTGTTCCCTGCCACCGGCAGCCGGGGGCCTGTGGCCTGTGGGTGGGAGGTCATGTCCTTCTCGTACGATACGGTTGAGTACGGCTGTTGGCCGAACCCTGATGATCCAGACAAGACCGCTATGCGTGGGGGCGTTGACCGCGAGAGGCGAGATTGGTATAATCATCGTCACTACTCAGGCACTTCGTGCCTACACAAGAAGAGGCCGGAAAAATGGGGTCCGTGGGGGGCGGCCGCCCCCCACGGACCCCATTTTTCCGCATTCCTCTACTGTGAGGGCAGTAACCTGAGTAGTCACTAATCATCTTGGATTGCTGAGGTTGCTTTTTCGTGAGAATAGTCTTGCTAGCCCCGCGTCGACTGGTGACATAAGATCGTGAATTATCAACAGGCGCTCGACTACATCTACTCTTTCGCCAACTTCGAAACGCGGCCGGCCGACCAGCAAACGCGAGCCGACTACACGCTCGATCGGATGTGGGCGCTGCTGGCTGAGCTTGACAATCCCCAAGAGCGGTACCCGATGGTGCACATTGCCGGCACCAAAGGGAAGGGGTCGACAGCCGCGATGCTGACGTCGATCCTGACAGCGGCCGGCCACCGCGTCGGTCTCTACACCTCGCCCCACCTGCACACCTACCGTGAGCGTGTCCGCATCGGCCGCCGGTTGATCAGCGAAGACGAGGTGATCGACTGGTTGGAGAAACACAGGCCGCTCTTCGATACGTTCGAAGACCTCACGACCTTCGAGGTCACTACGGCGCTGGCGTTTGATTTCTTCGCGCAGGAGAGCGTCGATATCGCGGTGATCGAAGTGGGGCTTGGCGGCCGGCTCGACACAACGAACGTCATTACGCCCGTGTTATCCATCATCACCTCGGTCAGCTTGGATCATACTGCCATCCTCGGCGATACGATTGCCGAGATCGCGCTTGACAAAGCCGGCATTATCAAGCCGGGTGTGCCAGTGGTGAGTGCGCCGCAGCCGGCCGAGGCGTTGTCGGAGATACAGCGTGTGGCGAGCGAGATCGCCGCCAGACAGACCATCGTCGGCCGGGACTGGACCTGGAAGCTTGGCTCGATGCAGCCGGATGGACAGACCGTCGACGTTCAGTCGCCGGCGCGGGAAACGCTACGCCTGTGGATGCCGCTGATCGGTGCTCACGAGGCCGTCAACGCCACAGTGGCCGTCGCCGGCGCTGATCAACTGCGGCGTCAATCATGGGCCATCACGCCAGATGATGTGTTGGTGGGGGTGAGGGCGACCGAGTGGCCCGGGCGGACGGAGATCCTCGGCCGGCAGCCCTGGGTGATGGCGGATGGCGCTCACAACGATGCGTCGGCCCGCGCTCTGCTTGCTACGGTGAATTGCCTGCTCGGCCAGTGCCGAATCGTGTTGATCTTCGGCGCATCCGTGGACAAGAAGATCGACGAGATGTTCGGTGTGTTGTTGCCGGCGGCGGCGCACATCATCGTGACCGCGGCCGATCACCCGCGCGCCGCCGATCCTGAGTTGCTGCGGGAGATGGCCGGCCGGCGCGGCTACAGCGTCGAGACCGCGCCGGCGGTTGGGGAGGCGCTGGTGGCAGCAGTCGGCGGCGCCGAGGAGAACGATCTTGTTCTTGCCACAGGCTCGCTCTTCGTCGCCGGCGAGGCCAGATTCGCCTGGTTTGAGCATACGGGACAGCCACTGCCGCCGTGCGACCCTCCCAAGGTGTGATGACGTTGGATGACGTTGCGAGAAGTGCTCCTCATGTTTTACGTTTCACGTTTCACGCTGTACATCTTGTGATGCTGGGCGAAGGTTACATGCTGGGCGAAGGTCTCGTGCTGGGCGAAGGTCTCCCGACCGAGCCCGTGTACGCCTCGGTCAGGAGACCTTCGGCGATCGTAATAACAAGTTGCGAGAAGTGCTCCTCATGTTTTACGTTTCACGCTGTACATCTCCACGAAATCGTGCTATAGTAAGTACACCAAATCTGTTGGGAGGAAGTTAATCGAATGGTCCAGGCATCTGAGTACCCTCCTCCATCTCATGATGGCGTCTTTGAGTGTCCTGTGCTCCCCGCACGCGATGTCGTCATGTTCCCCCACATGCTCATCCCCCTGTTCGTCGGGCGGGATCGCTCTTTGCTGGCTGTGGAGGCGGCCGAGGAAGAGGATTACTCGCTGGTCGTAGTGGCGCAGCGCGATATGGAGATCACGAATCCTCTACCCAACGATCTCCATTCCGTGGGCACTGAAATCACAGTGGGACGCACGGCGGGTTGCGGGAGAAGGTGATGGCAGCGCATCGCGCCGGGTTGAAGACGGTGTTGGTGCCGCAGAAGAACGAGAAAGGTAAGCGTTCAGCTCGAAGCAGTTTGACATTCCAACACAGGCTACGCCGTAACCTGCGGGAGGGTAACCGGGATTCGTTCACGGGTATTGGATCTAAACGTGGTGTTCGTGAATCGCATGGATGATGTGTTGCCGGTCGCCTTGCTGGAGAAGCGGGCGGGGTAGGTTTGGCTCTCCGTGCGCCGGCGTTTTACGCTAAGTCAGTCGTCACTGCGATGCTCACCCCTGACCGCCGGCCGGTTTGCCCAGCATAGTGATCATTCGAGTTGTTAGCTACGAGAAAGGAGATTAAGTCATGGGCCAATTCATACACGACCTGCTCCTCATTGACTTGATCATACAGCTTGCCCAAAGGTTCTTTGGCCTTGTCGTGCTTGCTGTCGTCATTATCGTGATCGTGGCATTGTTGGGTGGGCAGTGCTTCGGTGGCGTCTGCATTCCAGATGTCATCTACCTAGAGGATGTCTTGGATGGTGTTCTCGGTGCTGCCGGCCAGCCTCCCGAAGGTACACCTGAATGTCCGAAGTTCCCGGAGGCATTCCCACAACTCTTGCCCGACACTTGGTCGCTGCGTAAAGTCGAGTCTATCAATATCGATGATGACAAGGACGAGATGGAGTGTCTGGCTGTCTATGAGTACAACGCGGGTGCCGGCGCCTTCGGTGGCCCGCTGGGCGGTGTCATCTATGACCCGCAGCCTGACCGAGATCCGCGCAGTATGCAGACGCCGATCCCCTATCGGCCGGCAGCCTACGTTCCGTACCATCTGCTACCGCGCGAGGATGGCAAAGGATTCCTCAGCGAGCGGGCTGGTGACTGGTCGGAGATGATCCAGATCTATGATGCCGATGGTGATACCTTCAACGAGTTGGTCTTCCGGGGCTTCTCTGGGTATAGCTTCCCTACGTATCTGTCTATCTTCGAGTGGCAGAACGAGCAAGACGGCTATCGCCTGATGACCAGTCCGGTGACAGGAGAAACGGTCGGCGGTTCTCTGTGGGGCGAAGCTGGGGTCAAGATCAAGCGTGACACGCGCACTGACGAAGAGGGCAACGAGGTCCCGACGGGGCCAATTCAGAAGGTCACAGTCATGACCCGCCCCGAGCAACCCTTCTGGTACTTCCGGAGCCAGTTGTGTCACGCTAAGATTTACCGCTGGCACGGCGCCCCGGCTGCGCTTGTGCAGGATGACTATTACCTCACTTTCTGTTTCGGCCGGCCAGACGATGTGGATACGCGCCGTGACGAGTACCGCCTGTGGTATCCCGAGGAGGCGTTGCTGGCGTGGTACGAAGATGGCGAGGTACGAGATATCAGCATCCCGGCCCATCCTGTGGGGAATACACTGGAGGCTGTTGTGACGCTGCGCCAGGGCAGCCGGCAGCGCTGGTTGGTCACCTGGAAGCTGAGCGAGAACACCGATGAGCAGGTGGGACACATGACTTTTTGGTATCTGGAACAGATCGGCCAACCCTACGATCCATGATGACGCCGATCAAGCTTTGACAGCGTGAGTTGCGGCCAATATAATATGTGAAACGTAGAGCGTGAAACGTGGGCATGGTTCAGTTTGGCCAGACCCCTGGTTGACAATTAACACCATGGGTAGTTAGCCCAACCGCGTTGGGCGGCTCCGAAATGCGAAGTTTGGCTCGCTTTCAACGGCCAACACGGTTGGCCTGCTACCCAAAAGTGTCAAGGTGTTTTCCGCCTCAATTGAACCATGCCGAAACGTGTGATTGGAAAATGGAGCCACCATCACGTTTCGTGATGGGTCGACTGCTATGACAGCGATGACTGACGAAATACGCGAATTGCTACAGCAGGGCAAGAAGGGTGAACAGACCGACTTCCAGCCGGCCGACGTCACATCCAGCCGGTTGGCACAATCCATGGTCGCCATGGCCAACGGCGCCGGCGGTACCATCCTCGTCGGCGTGTCCGGCCGCAAGCCGAAGATCGTTGGCCTGGACGACCCCGAGGTGGCGCAGGATAGAGCCGTCGAGGCGGCGTTGCTGTGTGAGCCCTCGCTCATCATCCCGCTCCCCAAGATCGTCGAAGTTGACGAGCGTGCGCTGCTGATCGTCGATATTCCGCGGGGCTTGCCACATGCCTACAGCCTCGATGGGCGCTATCTCGGGCGGCGAGGAACGAAGAACGAGCCGCTCACGGGAGAGGAACTGCGCCGCCTTCTCTTCGATCGGGGCGAGCGTAGCTTCGAGGGGTTGCCGGCGCCAGGTACGACCTACGACGATCTGGATCCAGAAAAGGTAGAGCGCTACGTCGGGGTGCTGGATGGCGCCGGGGACCTGGCGGCCGATGAGGTGTTGCAGAAGCGGGGGGGCCTGACGCCGGCCGGAGAACCGACCTATGCCGGCGTACTGCTCTTCGGCAAAGAGCCCTTTGCGGCCGTACCGGGCTGTGAAATCACCGTGGTCCGCTACGCCGGCACCGAAATGGGCGACGAATTCCTACGTCAGGACATCCGCGATACGCTGCCGGAGCAGATTCGGCGCACCGAGGCCTTTCTTGTGAGCAACATGCGCGTCGGCGCACGGCTGAGGGGCTTCGATCGTGAGGACAAGGCGGAGTATCCGGTGGAGGCCGTGCGCGAGGCGATCGTCAACGCTGTGGCCCACCGGGACTACAGCATCACGGGTGATCAGATACGGGTCTTCATGTTCTCCGACCGGATCGAGGTGTACAGCCCAGGCCGGCTACCGGGCCCGGTGACGGTCGACAATCTTGTGGAGGAACGATTCTCCCGCAACGAGACCATCGTACAGGTCCTCGCCGACTTGGGCTTCATCGAGCGTTTGGGCTATGGGATTGACCGCATGATCCGGCTGATGCAGGGGGAGGACCTTCCCGCGCCGGCTTTTGAAGAGACAGCTGCCGGTTTTCGCGTCACCCTACACGGCCACGGCCAACACCTCATTACCGGAGACACGGTTGACCGGAGTCGCTGGGCCCACCTCCACCTGAATCCGCGCCAGGAGGAGGCGCTGGAGTACTTGGCCGAACACGGCCGCATCACAAACCGGGAATATCAGGACCTCGCCCCGGATGTCACATCCGAAACGATCCGGCGTGATCTTGTGGATCTTGTGGAGCGTGGTCTGCTGCTCAAGATTGGTCGTAAGCGTGCGACCTATTACATCTTCAAGTAGCCAAAGCGCACGTCGTGTCAAGTGGAGGGCTGTCCCAATTTACCCCATTAGAACATATGTTCTACGCAATCTATTCCCAAAATATCCCACTTTATCCCACCTTATCCCACATCCAGTGGAGGAAATGCCAGGTAATGTAGGTGTTCGTACTGAATACTGTCCTGCTGAAGGAGTAAGCGGCGTGCTACAGAGTGTTGCCTTCGTCGAGTTGATCACCCACGAGCATCGGTTTAGGGCCAAGGTGTACACACGTGGCCAGCGTTTATTGGATATGCTTAACAATCAGACGACCGAGTTCTTGCAGACCTACGATGTGGAGGTGTATCGGTACAGTGCTCCCGAAGACTGCGTAGGCACGTTCGAGGAAGCCGTGATCCGCAAGAGTGATCTTCACCTAGCCATTATTACACGCGAGGAGCACGAAGCACCCACTCAGCGTCTATTTGGCTTTGTCCAGAAGATTTCTTATCATGTGTTTCTAACTGTGCCGGGCTACGAGGTCCGTGGCAAGATGCACCTCGTGCAACAGCATGATCACAATCCCATAGCTGTCCTGTCACAGCAGGCGGGGCGGTTCTTTCCTGTGACGGGTGCAACGGCATCGCAAGCTTGGGCCGGCGAGGTTGTCTTGGACAGCCCGGTGATTATGGTGAACAAAAGCTCACTCTCCCTCTTCTATCTGGGCGAGGAGCCGGTGGAGTAGGCGTGATTGGTACACCAATCTCCTTAGTGTCTTCTCAATATATGGGGGGACATGTAGGACGATTTGGTAAATCGTCGGGTCGAAATACCATTTCGACCTACATAGCCCCGAAATATTGAGATGATACTCTCCTTATGATCGCTGCGATTTTTGATCTGGACGGAACGCTGTACGATGGGCATATCTGGCTGGCGCTGAAGCGACATCATGAGACTCACCGGGTAAAGCGGCTGGCGCTGTACGCCTACATTGCCACGCATATGCCGCTGTGGCCTCTGTACAGTCTGGGCCTGCTGAGCGCGGCGCAGTTCTATGCGATGTGGGGCCGGCACATGTCGTGGCTGATTGGTGGCCTCACGCTGGAGGAAGCCAACGGTGTGTTCGAGTGGGTGACTGAGGAAGACGTGGTGCCGAACTTGCGTCACGATGTGGTGTCAGTGTTGCGCGACCATCAGCGCCGGGGGCACCGTGTGATACTGCTCTCCGGGACGTTCCAACCACTGCTTCAGGTTGTTGGCGACCAGCTAGGTGTCGAGGATGTGGTTGGCACCGAACTCGCGGTCCGCAATGGACGGTATACTGGACACATCGTGCCTCCAGTGTGCATGGCGGAGGGTAAGGCCAAGCGCCTGAGGGCTTTCGTGGACGCGCATGGCGAACACATTGACCTGTCAGCCAGCTATGCTTATGCAGACGGCCCTATCGATCTGCCAGCCCTCGAGTCGGTGGGGCATCCGGCAGCCGTCTATCCGGGCCCGAGGCTGGCCTCTATTGCTGAACAGCGAGGTTGGCCGATTCTTGGCGAACCGAGCGAAACTTGAGAATGATGCCGGTTATCGATGACTGCGCTCGTGTTCTCGCAGGGACGCCAGTACAGCGTCGCAGGCCACCCGAAGACCGGCTAGATCGCCCATGTCCTCCAGAATTGACAGCTTTCGCTCGAAGAACTCGTCGTAGTTTTCGTCGTCGTAAGGGCCGACGATGTTCATGTCGATGCGGAACTTGGGATCGACCTCGGCCAGGCTCGTGTCATCCCACACCTCGCACTGTTCAGGATCAGCGCGCTCGAGTTCGAACATGTGCAAGCTGGAGGCGTAGAAGATATCGGCCAGGCTCACGGGCTCAGCCGGCGGCGGTCCAACGTCGGGGGGCAGTTGAGGTTCGACTTCAACTGAGTCCAGGTTCTCGGCCTGCAGTCCCTTGGGCGTTTCCTTGATGTCGAAATCGACACGCTGCCCCTCGAACAGCGTCGTTAGGTCAGACCGCTGCACATCGGCGATGTGGACGAAGACATCGTCCCCATTCTGCTGGCCAATGAACCCATAGCCTTTGTTTGTGTCGAACCACTTAACAACTCCGGTTGCCCGCTCTTCTGCCATAGGGTCGTTCTTCCTTCCTTTCGTAACAATCAGGGCTTGTCCTTGTTCTAGGATGTCCATTCTGTCTGTATGAGAGTATACTGTGTCATGACGAGAACGTCAAGGTGGCTGGCTCTGGAGTTGGCCCCTCAGATTTCCGCTGGGTAACTGCGAAGGCCCGCAGCGCTTTGAGTAGCCACTCTGCTGGATGATGTAGGGGCATGATGTGGGGGCGTTGGCTGGAGTTTCCCCCTCGAACCCTTCGACAACAGGCCCCCTTCGACAAGCTCAGGACGTCGCTTCGATGAACTCAGGACGCCGCTCAGAGCCTGCCCTGAGCTTGCCGAAGGGACGTCGCAAGCTCGAGCGTCCAGGAAGCTGAAACTTGTTTCAGGCCTGCCTGTGCGTGGGCAGACAGGTCGTGGATGTTTGGCCCTGCATTTAGGCGCCACAGCCGCTGGTGACTTATAGGGAAACATTGGGCATTGGGCCTTGCAATGAACGGCGTCATTCAGTACAATCTATGGGTCTCAGTAGATCTAAGGTAACCGTTCAGGTGGTCTTGAAAACAGATGCATAAGGTGACCGGCACTTGCGAAATCAACATCAAAATCACCGTTTTCGGCACAGCACAGGCATTGTTGTCGCCAAAATCTGCCTGGAAGTGCCGGTCACCTGAACGGATACGATCTAAGAGCGTGCATCACTGACTCGTGAGTGCTAAGGTTTATGATAGAAGTGGATGGGGGTCGGATCACGCGTGTTGGGTGGTTACGACCCCTCTGGATGACGGGAGAAGTCTCTTAGATGTCTGAAATCGAGATGCAGAAATCGAAGGATCTGTACGCGGCAGCGCAGCAGGTGTTGCCGGGCGGCGTCGACAGCCCCGTCCGAGCGTTTCGGGCGGTCGGTGGAACACCCTTGTTCATCGAGCGTGGCGAAGGCGCATACCTCTTCGACGCCGACGACAACCGCTATATCGACTACGTGCTCTCGTACGGGCCCCTCATCTTGGGCCATGCGCCGGCTCGTGTTGCTGCCGCGCTGAAACGGCAGGTTGATGGAGGCACGAGCTATGGTGCTCCAACGGCTCTGGAAACGACGCTAGCCACCCTGGTCACTGAAGCTGTGCCTTCTGTAGAAATGGTGCGCTTCGTGAACTCCGGGACGGAAGCGACCATGACGGCACTGCGGCTGGCTCGTGCCTATACCGATCGCGACAAAATTGTCAAGTTCACGGGCTGCTATCACGGCCACGCAGATTTCTTGCTGGTACAGGCCGGCTCTGGTGTTGCGACACTCGGTCTACCGGACACACCAGGCGTGCCCCGAGGTGTGACGGCTGACACGCTCACCGCGCCCTACAACGACCTCGACGCTGTCCAAGCCCTGTTCGAGACGTACCCCGAAGACATCGCTGGCGTGATCGTGGAACCCGTGGCGGGCAACATGAACGTGGTGCCGCCGGCACCGGGCTTCCTGGAGGGCCTACGTGAGATTACGGCATCTCACAGCGCGCTCCTTATCTTCGACGAGGTAATGACGGGCTTTCGGGTGGCCTACGGTGGTGCGCAGGCGCGCTACGCCATCACGCCGGACATCACGGCTTTGGGCAAGGTCATCGGCGGTGGGCTGCCGGTTGGCGCATACGGCGGCCGGCGCGACATCATGGAGACGGTTGCTCCCGTCGGTCCGATGTACCAGGCCGGTACGCTGTCTGGCAATCCTCTGGCAATGGCGGCCGGCATCGAGACACTCGAGGCGCTCAGGGAGCCAGGGACGTACGAGCGGTTCGATGAGCTGGGGCGCCAGTTGGAAGAAGGTGTCGCGAACGCGGCAGAGCGGGCCGGCATCCCGATCTATCAGACGCGGGTTGGTTCCATGTTCGGTCTGTTCTTCGCCGGCGGTGAGGTCACCGACTACGCGACAGCCAAGCGGGCCGATACAGAGCGATACGCGCAGTACTTTTGGGGCATGCTGGAACGGGGTGTCTATCTCGCGCCCTCGCAGTTCGAGGCTGGGTTTCTGTCTCTGGCGCACAACGAGGAGCACATCGATACTACGATCGCGGCAGCCGAAGGCACGTTCCGGGAACTATAGAAACGGCCATCATCCTATCCGCGCATCATGCTTTACGCCTGTCCGGTAGTCATGTTTCGCGACGCGTTGGCTATGTTCGGACATCGCTTCGGGCCTAACCGCATCGCGGCGCTGGTCATGATCAGCTTGGCCGCCTTGGTTCTGCTTGGGTCTGGAGTGCAGCCGGCCGTCGCGCAGACGTGCACCCAGGCCGCACGTAACGCCGACTTCGAAGCCGGCGCGGACCACTGGGGGACCCACAGTGCCGCCGGCTCCGACCTCATCGTCCCTGAAGCCGCGCACCAGGGGCAGTACGGTGCGCGGCTCGGCGGAACCGATGACGTCAGTTTGGAAGTGTGCTCTGGTGGCCCGCCGGCGATCTCGCTGCTGCGAATGAGCTCTTCCGTGGGTGGTGCGGGGAAGGAGCACTTTCGGGACGGCGTGGAGCACGTGTCGATTGCGTTCGCGTACGACAATATCGGCGCCGGTGACGACGTGCGTCTCTTGATCCGTAACGTCAACGGCACAACCTTGCTCGATCACACTTACGGCGACTTGGCCGGCAGCGGCACTAGGCATGTGGTCTTCACGGCCCGTGATGCCGTTGATGGGTTGATGCGGTCGGCGCTGGATGCTGGCAACAGTGCGACTCGCGACGCTGGACGCGTCTTGAAGGCTGAGAGCCGGTTCGAGTTGGCCCCGTATCTCCAACGAGCCGCCGTGGCTCTGAACATGTTGGACAACGCGACTCGAACCCTGCGCAAGTTCGAGGTGGGCGAGCCGGCCGACGCGTATCTATCGCAGGCTCAGGATCGCATCGACGCTGCCTCTGCAGCCGCTCAGGCGGCTCTGAAGCCCTCCATTGATCTGGAGGCGTTGAAGACGCACGTCAGCGTTATGCGCGGTGAGGTACAAGCGGCGATGGTGAAGGTCGCCGAAGCGCGTGCGACGGTCGCCGAAGCGCGTGCGACGGTTCCTGGCGAGTCGCTGACTTTTCCTGAGACTGTCGACTGCCAATTCAACCTCACGAACATCTATCTCAACGAGATGCCGGCTGACAGCGTCCAGTGGACGGTTGGGCCGTCTGGGCCGCCGGCCCGCATCCACCCGCCCCGCGACACACGCAAATCCGGCACACTTCATGTGCGCCCGCTGACGATTCACACGCAGCAAGTTGCTTCCGTCGGGGTGCCCCACGAGACGGAGATCGCTGGCCGCGTTATCGATGCGGACTGCCGGCCCGTAGCGGACGACACACGGGTCGCGTTTGCGCTGGATGATGCCTCCCTGGGAGCGCTCGTGCCGGACACAGTGACGACCTCGGACGGCTATTTCGCGACGGTGCTCCAGGCAACCGAAGACCTCGGTGATGGTGCTGTGACTGTGTATGCCGAGGCGGGGGATGTGGAAGCGGAAGGGGTGATCTTTTTGGTGGGACCGCCGGCTACCGTCAACCTCGATGCCGAGGCTTCCACCGTTGATCTTGGTCACAGCATACTGATCGCGGCCCAGGTCGTCGATGCCTTGGGGCAGGCGGTGGCCGATGGCACGCCAGTCCGGTTCAGCCTCTCGCCGCCGCCGGCCGGCAGCATTACGCCTGCGACGGCGACGACCTCCAACGGCTTCGCATCGGCGATGTTTGTGGCCGGCGATACAGCCGGTCGTGTGACGCTTCGGGCTGCCACTGGCGATGTGGAAGACGTCGCCGTAATCGAGGTCGTGGGCGTCGCCCCGACGCCGACGCCGGCCCCGACGGCTACCGCTGAGCCTGTAAGATAACCAGAAACCAGATCAATGACATGACTGTGTACAACGCACATACTGGAGGACGCCCTGCCGTGAAACCTGCCATCCGTCTTGTTCTTACGCTGCTCAGCGTAATACTTGTTTTCAGCACCTTCAGCGCCTTGGTGACAGCGGGTACTGCCCAACTCAAGAATGACAACGGCGATTTCTATCAGGGATCGCTTGCCGGCCGCATCGAAGGTGATGTTGACGGTGCGGTCTTCACACCGAACTCGGATCTCTTCCCCGCGACTATTCAGTCTGTTGCGTTCGCTTTCCATCGGCCCGAAGATGGCGATGGGCTGGCCGATTCGGTGGACGTTCGCGTTCAGATCTACGCGATGGACGACGGCGTGCCCGGCGATATCTTGGCCGAATCGACCCCCCAGATCTTTTCCAGCGTCGATCAGTGGGTGTCGATTCCGCTGGATACGCCTGTGACTCTCAGCGAGCCGGCGAGCTTCATGGCCGCCGTCAAGTGGGAATCGGGCGATGCCGCGGAGCCGGCTGTGTCCCTAGCCACGGATTCGAATCTGGATGCCTCCCAGGCGTCAAAAGATCAACTAAACCTTTTCCACGACGCGAATATTGTGCTCGGTGAGCCGCCGTGCGTGAGGGCGTTCTGTCCACACAGCGAGTTCTGGGGCATCTCGGAGCGCGTGGGATTCAATATGATTCGTGTTATGATCGACTCGCCCCACATTCCCACGGCAACGCTGATTGTCTCCACACCAACGGCGACGACTACTCCGACGCCTACGCCGCGACCGACACCGGTTAGTGACCCGGCTGTGTATCTCCCCTTGGTATTACGCAATTTCCGTACGTCTCTTCAGGCGATTCAAGTCGGAAATAGTACGGGCGATGCCGTGGGCTATTCCTTTACCTCTGGCGCTGGGCTGCGGGGTGAGTGCTGGAGACCGAGAGATGGCTACAACTTGTGGATCGGGCGGGAGCCGGCGGGCGAAAGGGGCATCATGCGCAGTGCGCTGCGTTTCGACCTCGGCTCAATACCGGCCGGTGTTGTTGTGGAGCAGGCCCGTCTGCAGTTGTTCGTCGTGGAAGCCGAAGCAGTTGACGCCCAGCCGATGGACGTGTCGGTTCACGACGTCACACGACCGTGGTCCGACTGCCCGACGTGGGATACGCTGGCTGACGCTGCCGGCCGATCGTGGGGCCGTGCGACCATTGGCTCAAGTGTTGAGCTAGCTACCGTTGACGTGACGGCGTTGGTCAACGCCTGGCTGCGCGGTGAATTGCCGGACTACGGCCTAATGCTGCGCGGCGACGAGGAGCACGTGGGGCAGATGCGGGGCTTTGTACCGCCAACAAGTTCCCAGGAGGACTTGCGACCCAGCTTGGAGATACGATACCGCCGGCCGTAACTGGAAAATTCGTGAAGGCTTTTCATCAGCTGGGATTTGGTGTATAATACTTGCGCCTGCACCAGAATAGGCCGAAGAAATGGGGTCGGTGGGGGCGACCGCCCCTCACACTCCCGTCTTTTTCGCATTTCTCAACTGCGAGGTTCGCCTCTGGTGTTGCAAAGGCGATCGAATGCAACATCTCTGGATTCCCCCCATCTGGAGATGGGCAATCGGTATTCTGTATTGGTGTCGTCGCCAGTACTGATTTCGCTTCTCCATTGCTCGTCAGCTTGTCACAATAGTATGCTGCATCGACAGCTGCATCGGCACAAGCCCGCCGGCAGTTCCGGATTGTTTCGCGAAGGGGGGTGATTCCAAGAGGCTATTCTTGTACAGAATTTCCGGTTTCATGAAGTCGGATATCGATCCTGTCCAATTCGTTTGAGGAAAAGGAGAGAGACGCATGCGGCAACGAAAGACTAAGTTCGACGGTTTCTCTGCCAAAACTGGCAACAGAGCACTCATGATAGCCGGAGTGCTCCTTATCGTACTCTTCGCGATGCCGTGGTTCGATATGCCCGTTAGCGGGCTAGGCGAGGGTGTTGCGTTCGGTCAGCCGGTTCGCATGGCCAACGCGCCATTGCAGACGGCTACGCCGACTGAGACAGTGACGCTCACGCCGACCACGACACCGACAGCGACTGCGACACCTACGGCGACAGCTACCCTGACGCCAACCGCCACGCCTGAGGCGCCACCGGAAGGGCGTGACACGCTCACGGCCCGGGTGTTCGTCGATTACAGGTGCGACAAGTTCTTCCAGACCGCTCTGGATATACCGATCGCGGATGTCCCGATCACAATAGATTTCCCCGATGGTTCTAGCGCAACCGAGCAGACCGCGTTATCCGGTCTGGCTTTCTTCTCGGGTTTCTCGGCGGCCGATGGTGTGACTGTCAGTGTCGATCTGCCGGCGAGCTACCGGGGCTACGCACTGGGCAATTGCCCCACGAGCCCGACCAGTCTTGACCTTGAGCCCGACGATTTCCAGTCCGGCTACAAGTTCGTATCCTTTGGCGCGGCCGCCACTGGTGAGCTGGCTGGTCCGTGACGCTTCGCGCCTGACTGCCCATAGCAGGGCCCCTGGGCGCGGTGTTGGTAGACAGCATCCGCAGGCCGGGTTCGACGCTCCGCAGGGTGTCGAGCCCGGTCTGTGCGTAGGGTTCTGGAATTCCCATAGTGCCTGAGTAAGCTGATGACGTCCAATTCTCTCTCACAAGTCAAAGTAAGCGTGCCGGCGACCACTGCCAATCTCGGGCCGGGCTTCGACTGCCTGGGGCTGGCTCTAGGGCTCTACAATGCTGTGGAGTTGAGGAGGCTCGACAGTGAGCTCCGCGTCACGGTTGAAGGGGAAGGAATTGATCTGCTCCCCACCAATCCGACCAATTTGGTCTACCGGGCTGTCTGTGTGCTGTGCCGTCACGTGGGCGAGTCGGTGCCGGGGCTGGACGTTCACCTGAGCAACGCGATCCCGCTGATGAGTGGTCTGGGAAGTAGCAGCGCGGCCATTGTTGGCGGCCTCGTGGCCGCCAATGCGATGTTGGGCGGACCGCTGGACACGGAGACACTTCTGGCGCTGGCCATCGAAATAGAGGGCCATCCGGATAACGTGGCGCCGGCTCTGTTGGGAGGGCTGGTGATCGTGGCCGATGCGGATGGTGCGCCCGTCTACCGCCGTGTTGCGGTGCCAGAACTCGACATAATCGCTGTGGTGCCGGATTTTCAGTTGGCGACAGTCGAGGCACGCGCCGCGTTGCCGGCGCAAGTCCCTCTCGAGGATGCGGTCCACAACCTGAGTCGCGCGGCCCTTGTGGTTCACGGCCTGTCGGAGGTTGATTACGAGCTCCTACGCCAGGTGATGGACGATCGTCTTCACCAACCCTACCGCACGCCGCTAGTCCCGGGTCTGACTGATGTCTTTGCTGCCGGGCGCCGGGCTGGCGCGGCAGGCATTGCGCTCAGTGGTGCCGGCCCGAGTGTCGTAGCCTTTGCCCCGCGCAACCACGAGACCATTGCGGAAGCTATGTGCGAGGCATTCGCCCACCATGGGCTTGGCGCGCGGGCGCTGGTCCTTAAAACTGTTGCTGAGGGGGCACAAATCGTCGAGGGAGATGCTGTACGAGCCGGCGATGCGTAGCAACCGACTTGGTCTCTGATCTTCACAGACATCATGGTCACCTCCGCTGACAAGTGGCGCCTCGGGTTGCTGCTGTTTGCTGTTGCGTTGCTCCTGGTCACCTTGCTGGGCCTGGTGGTCCGATATGGCGCTCACGTACGCTCTGGCGCCGGTGAAGCTGTGGCACGCCGCTCAATTCCCAACACCGATGTTAACCCCTACGGCGCCAATTTCTTCTTGCAGTGGGAGGCTGAGCCGTTCAAGCGTGAGAAAACGGTCGAGATGGCCGCGGAGGCCGGCATCGGCTGGGCGAAACAGCAATTTCCCTGGAATGATATTGAGCCATCCCCTGGTCAGTATCATTGGGCTAAATACGATGCCATCGTCGATCTCTATCAGAAATACGGCCTAGACGTTATCGCAAGGTTGGACCGCCCCCCCGACTGGACACGTCAAGACGATCGGTTCCCGCAGCGCCCCCCTGACGACTTCAGCGACTACGGTGATTTTGTCGAGCGGTTCGTGAGGCATTACGAGGGACGCATTCACTACATCCAGGTTTGGAATGAGCCGAACATCTTCCCAGAGTGGGGCGATCAGCCGGTAGACCCGGCGGCGTACGTTGACTTGCTGAGCATCGCCTATCGCCGGGTCAAGAGCGTTGATCCCGATATCTATGTGCTATCGGCGCCGCTCGCGATTAATCTCGAGGATTTCCCCGCGCGTCGCAATCTGAACGATCTGATCTTTTTGGAGGAAATGTACCAAGCCGGCGCGAGCGACTACTTCGATATTCTCTCGGCTAACGCGTTTGGCATGGACCGGCCGCCCACGGACCCACCCCATCCCGACGTGTTGAACTTCCGGCGGGTCGAGCTGCAGCGCGAGATCATGGTGCGCTACGGCGGTGATGAGAAGCCAATTTGGTTCAACGAGTACGGTTGGAATGCGGCGCCGGCCAACTTCCCCCCCCATAAGCTCATCTGGCAGCGTGTCAGCGAGGAACAACAGGCGAGGTGGACGGTCGAGGGTATTGAGTGGGCGCGGGAGCATTGGCCCTGGGCCGGCGTCTTCAACATCTGGTATTTTCGGCAGATTGGCGACCGGCCGCCGGAACGGGCCGACTACTATTTCCGCATGGTGGATGTCGACTTCACACCCCGTCGGGTCTACAAGGCCGTCCAGCAGGCGACGCGGGGGATCGGTGTCGCGCAGCCGGGTCATCACCAGGAGACGGCCCCATCCGTAGCGTCGGATGCCGACTGGCGGCCACAGATCGAGCCGCGAGCCGGCGCCCAGGCGCACCTCGTCGCTGACGCGCCTGGCGCAGCGCTGACGTTCACGTTCGACGGGGCCGGCGTCGACTTGGTGACCCGCACGGGGCCAGAGGCGGGCCGGCTGGGTGTGGCGATCGATGACAAGCCGGCGCCAGGGCTATCGCGTGATGAAGGCCGTCGAGGTGTCGTCGACCTGCTGACCGCGGAGCCGGCCTGGCAAGCACAGATACCGATCGCGCGCGATCTGCCTGCAGGCCGGCATACGCTTGAGCTGACCCTCATCGACGGCGAAGTTGCCGTTGATGGCTTCGTCGTCCCCCTCGACAGCGCGCCGGCGTTCCCCATCGTGCCGGCGGTAGCCTCGCTCATCGGCTTTATGGGGGCTGGGTGGTTGCTCTATCTTGAGGTGACGCGGATCGTGGGGGGACTCACTGCATCCGCGTAGGTGATGGGTCCCTTTGCGGCGGCACGCCCATTCTACACGAACGCACCGATGCCGGTTGCATCTCGACCGATGATGAGCTTTTGAATCTGCGTTGTCCCTTCGTAAAGCGTGGCCACTTTGGCATCGCGCAGGTAGCGCTCGACGGGGTACTCGTCTGAGTAGCCGTAGCCGCCGTGGACTTGAATGGCGTTGAGCGCCGCTTTGACGGCTGCTTCTGAGGCGTACCACTTGGCCAGCGACGTCTCCCGCGTGTTGCGCACGCCCTTGTTCTTGAGGTGGCCGGCGCGATACACCAAGAGCCGCGCCGCTTCGCAGTCGAGCACCATCTCAGCGATCAGCTCCTGGACCAGTTGGAAGCCGGCGATAGGTTGTCCGAATGCCTCGCGCTCTTGGGCGTACTTGACGCTGGCGTCGATGCAGCCCTGGATAATGCCGACACACCCCGAGGCGACCCCATAGCGCCCTTGATCCAGAGCGTACATGGCGATCCGGAATCCTTGGCCGACCTCGCCCAGCAGGCTTTCGGCCGGCACACGAACGTCTTCCAGGATGAGCTCGGCCGTGTTTGAGGAGCGCAGGCCGAGTTTGTTGTGAATATCCTGCGTCGAAAAGCCCGGTGTGTCCGTTTCGACGAGAAAAGCGGCGATCCCCTTGTGCTTCAGCTCAGGGTTAGTCTGAGCGAACACAATGGCCAGATCGGCAATGCCGCCGTTGGAAATCCAGATCTTGTGGCCGTTGAGGACCCACTCGTCGCCGTCTTTCACAGCACGGGTCTGTTGATTCGCGGCGTCGGAGCCGGCTTCGGTTTCGGTGAGCCCAAAGCAACCGATCCATTCGCCGCTCGCTAGCTTGGGTAGATACTTGCGCTTCTGCGTTTCAGTTCCGAACTCGAGTATCGGCAACTCGGTCAGCGAGACTTGCACCGAGAGCGTGGTCCGGACCGAGGAGTCGGCGCGACCGATCTCCTCAAAGACGAGGGCTTCGCTGACGAAATCGAGCCCCATGCCGCCATACTCCTCCGGTAGGGTGGGGGCTAAGAATCCCAGTTCTGCCATGTGCTTGGTGATGTCCCACGGGAAGACTTCTTGCCGGTCGCGCTCGCGGGCGCCGGGCATGATTTCGTTGTCGGCGAAGTCCTTCACCGCCCTTTTCACCATCTCTTGTTCGGAAGTCAGGTCAAAGTTCACGTTCTCTTCTCCTGTATAGGATTACGGGTCGGTTAGGTGTTGTAAAGGACGTTCTTACATGAATCGCTTGTTGAAGCACTATTGCGCTGATGTTGAATTCCCCCACGTCAGTGGTGTGGAGCATCTGGAGATGTTGCAGATCCGGGACAGGCTGGCTGCAATTGAGGATCAGCTCTCCGACGATGAACTTGAAGCACTGACGGAAGCCGACTACCGATTGTTTGAGCAGGCTGCCGCCTTTTACGCGGAGCTGTCGCGCTTCGTGGATCTGGTAGATCGGCGTCGGAATCAAAAGATTCCGGCCTCTCGCTGGTGGTGGTACCTGGACGTACTAACACAGTTGCCGCATATCGAGACTTCACCTGTTCCTGTTCCAGAAAGAGCTCGGACCGTGGTTGAGTAATCGTAACCGTTCAGGGGGTATTAGGACTAGCATCCCGAGTAGCGCGAAACGACGTCCTGAGCTTGACGAAGGGCAACGTTGAGCGCGTATCGAGGGGTGCGGGTTTGTGACGGTTCTTCGCACAAGCCGCACCCCCTTCGATGAACTCAGGACGTCGCTTCGATACGACCTCGGCTTCGCCTTGGTCTACTCAGGATGCTCCGTAAGTTGCCCCCTGAACGCTTACGAATAGTCTTCTGTTTCAATCCACTGATCCTACGAGTGCATCTCTACTTCACTCCTCCCCGGGCGCGGCACCTGGCCGAGCTAGGAGCTGTTCCTGGACTTCCCACATTTCTTCTCGATCCGCTGCGTGTTGGTCGTCGTAGCCGAGGAGGTGGAGCATGCCGTGGATGATGAGCCGGCTCAGTTCGCGAGGGGCGGGCTCGTCGTATTCGGTGGCCTGGGCTAGGGCACGCTCGTAGGAGACGATGATGTCGCCCAAATAGCGGGGGCCGGCGTCCACGCTTGGCATGGCGGCGCCTTCGCCGTGTGAGAAAGCCAGCACGTCTGTCGGCGCATCGACACCCAGATATTGGCGGTTCAGACGCTGGATCGTCGCGTTGTCGGTGATGACGACGGTGAGGGCGGCCGGCTCCTCGGGCGCAACCGTGGACAGCGTTCGCGCAACCTGTCGCTCGATTGCGCCTAGATCTACGGCCGCCGCGAATTGTTCGTCGACCTGGATGTCAATCTGCGGGGCATCGTCCATGTCGGGTGCAATGATCCTTTCAACGGTTGGTCGTCGCGGGAGGTTGGTAGTGACCTCAGCCTGCTTCGGCAATGACTTCCCGCTCGGCCATGGCCTGGACCGGCCGGGCCTCCTCCGGATACTTGATCCGTGGGTGATAGATGCCCTTCAATATCCTCACAAACGATTCGCGGATCTGGTCCAGGTCGCGCAGTGTCAGATCGCAGGCATCGAGTTGGCCCTCCGTGAGCCGGCGATTGATTGCGTTGCGTATGAGTGCATCGATTTCGTCGGTCGTGCTCGGTCGATTCGCACGCGCTGTCGCCTCGACGCCGTCGGCCAGCATCAGAATCGCCGCCTCGGGCGTCTGGGGGCGTGGTCCGGGGTATCGGAAAATCTCTTCGTCGACGTCGTCATCCTCCTCGTCGCACACCTGGCAAGCCTGGCGGTAGAAATAGGAGACCTGGGTGGTGCCGTGGTGCTGGGCGATGAAGTCGCGGAGGATGGGCGGCAAGCCGTACTTCTCAGCTAGTTCAAGCCCGTCGGTCACGTGGCTGATGATGATCTGCGCGCTGGTTTCGGGGTCCAAGCGATCGTGGACGTTGGCTCCCTCAACCTGATTCTCGACGAAGAAATACGGGCGCAGCATTTTGCCGATGTCGTGATAGTAGGCACCAACTCGGGCCAGCAAAGCATCGGCTCCGATCCGCTGCGCCGCTTGCTCCGCCATGTTGCTGATCAGCAGGCTGTGGTGATAGGTGCCAGGCGCTTTGAGTTGGAGTTGGTGCAGCAGTGGGTGTGTCGGGCGGGCCAGATCCATGAGTTGGAGGGACGTGGTCATTCCGAACAGCGTGCCCAAAGCGTAGAACCCAGCTATCGCTAGGGTCGTCGACACGCCCGCGTTGGCGATGGCCAGACTGGTCTGGATCATGAGCGAGCGTGGGGAAGGATCGATGCTCTGGAGCTCGAAGGCTATTACTGTCGCCGTGTTCGCTATGGCGACGAAGAGGCCGGCCCACAGAAAGGCGTTCAGACGCTCAACTCGCCAGGTGGCGAGCGCAGCCACGGTGCCGGCAATCAGGGCGTATACGGTCAATTCCAGACTGCCGCCGGCTAGGAAGCCGACCGTGATGCTGAGCAGAATGGTGACACTGAGGGCGAAGTGGGAACCGAGCAGAGCGGCGAGCAGCATGGCGGCGCCGGCCGTCGGGAACAGGTAGGCGAGCAGGGCGTGCCCCGGGATCATGACCTCAGCAATAAGGGCGAACGCCAGGGTCACGACTACGATCAGGACTTGCCGGCGCTGGTTCGACCACAGGTCTGACGTCAGGTGCTGTAGGTAGAAGCCCACGGCCACAACGACGATGATGATCAAAAGGGTGATGCCTACGATGTCGTCCCATCGGATCTGCTGTTTCAGCAGCCCCAGGGCCCGTAAGGCTTCGAGCTGCTCAGGCTTGACCCGTTCGCCCTCGCGGACGATGACTTCGTCTTTCTCGTAGCTGTGTGTTTGGACTGGCACGGCTTCACGGGCTGCGGTTCGCTCTGCTTCGGTCCGCTCTGCATTGAAGAGGCTGTTCGGCTTAACGAAGCCAGAGGCTTGTGCGCTGACAATGGTTGCTTCTGCTTCGGGCAGCGTTGGATCGACCATGTTGGGAAGCCGGCGTCGCGCTTCTATGATGTCCAGACCTTCGCGGATGGGCTGCCGGAGCACTTCGCTTAGAACGGACAGCGTGTGCGTACTAACAACTTGCCAGGTTTGAGCGTCGAGCGTCATGGTCTTGCTGACGACGGTGGTTGGTAAATTGAGTTCGGGCACCTGGTTGATCCAAGCGGTTCTCTGCTCAAGCGACGCGTACGGATCATGGCGGATCGTCTCAATGTAGTCCAAGACGACGACCGCTCGCCGGATCTGCCGTTGAGCGACCTTTGGATCGGCTGGTTCATAGATTCTGGATACAGCGTTCGCTGCTTGCTGGCGCGCTCGCTCGGTGCGAATCTCGCTGTCGTAGGTGATCTCGCGTGGCGCGCGGAGGGTTCGGGGGCTGATTTCGGCTGTTTCCAGATTCATGCCCCGTGACAGCATCGGGAGCGCTAGTACAGCGCTCACGCCTGCGATTAGAGCAAGGCCCAGGAGAGCGGAGGCGGCGATGTCTAGCCAGTCTTGCGTTTGCGGCGTTCCATCGTCCTCGTGAGCCTCCTCTCTGGTGTTGCGGTTCCCAGGAGTCATGCGTTTTCTCCTTCCGGCCAATGCCTGCCAGGATCTTTTCCCCTGAGAGGAACAATGTATGCGTCGGTTGTTGGTGGGGCTTTGGCCGGTTTATTGGCTCAGCAGCCGGCGAACGATCTGGTTCGCCAAGGACCCGTCGGCCTGACTGCCTATTTCGGCCATGAGCGGGCGCATCACATCGCCCATCTGCGCCATGCTGGTAGCTCCGACTTCGTCGATCTTGGCCCGGGCTGCTGCTTCGATCTCTTCCTCTGTGAGCTGGCGCGGGAGATACTCCGTGATGACGTCCAGCTCCGCTTGCTCCTTGGCGACCAGGTCATCGCGGCCGGCTTTCTCGAACTCAGTAATGGACTCGCGGCGCTGCTTGGCCTGTTTAGAAACCACCTGCTGGACGTCGGCCTCGGTGAGCTCAGATACGCCCTCTTCCTTTTCGGCATTCAGGATGGCTGCGCGCAGCATGCGGATGGTGCCGGTGCGCACTTTGTCTCGCGCCCGCATGCTGTCTTTCATGTCAGCCATCAGTTGGTCACGCAAGTTCATGATTACCTCGCATCCATCGGTTGTGTACCGGGTCATAGCCTCCGGGTGACTACTCAGGTACTTCGTGCCTACACAAGAAGAGACCGGAAAGAAGGGGTCGGTGGGGGGCA
>JAANWY010000089.1 GCA_018263655.1 Anaerolineales bacterium
CGCCAGGCGTCTCACCTGAGATAATGAAGGCCGATAGCGCCTCATTGCCGGCGTCAGGATCGGTCGTCGCAAAGACGATGTAGAGGTCGGCGATGCCGCCGTTGGAGATGAATCGCTTCTGGCCGTTGATGACGTACTCGTCTCCATCGCGTTCGGCACGCGTCGTTATGGCCGAGACGTCGGTTCCTGCCTCGGGCTCAGTCACAGCGAAGGCCCCCAGCTTCACATCGCCCGGCTCGGCAAGGCGCGGCAGCCACTGGGCCTTCTGCTCATCGTTGCCCATGAGGAGGATGGGCATCGCGGCTAGCTCCGAGGCCTCGACGGCTGTCGCGATGCCGGCGCAGCCCCAGAAAAGCTCCTCAGCGATCAGGGCGTGAGACACGGCGTTCATAATGCCCCCGCCCCCGTACTCTTCAGGAATGCCGTAAGTCGTTAGCCCGACCTCGTGCGCCTTCTCCAGCACCGGCCACGGCATCTCTTCCTCCTCATCATACTCGGCTGCGACCGGGCGAATCTCATTCTCGGCGAACTCGTGCGCCCAGTCTTTGAGCATTTTCTGTTCGTCAGACAAGCTGAAATCGATCATCGCGGACAGCTCCTTTCAAGCCACGTATTGCGTGTTGCGTCTTACGTCTCTGAGGTATCATTTGCAGCATACGTAAGACGCAAGACGTAAGACGTAAGGCGTAATACGCAGTTCGAGTGATAGATGTTGTGACTTGGTTTGCGAACTTGCGACTATGCTGTGCCGGCGTCGTCCGCCAATCCATCCAGGAAGCCGGCGATCAGCGCGGCAGCGTCCTCTTCGCGGCCGGCCAGGTAGTGGTCGGTGTCGCTCAGCACGACGACGCGGGCCGGCCCCAGCATGTTCTCCGCCCAGCGTTTGAGTTTGCCGGCTCTCGAAATCTCATCGTGCTCGCCGGCGAGGAGCAGTTTTGGGCGGAGATCGTCTTGCAGGAAGCGCGTGTCCAGTGCGTCTGTGGGCAGGCCGACGACGGCGAAGCCAGCCAGGCGTTCGTCCTCGGCGCCATGCGTCAGCCCGACCTGGGCGCCGAAGGACCAGCCGGCCAGGAACACCCGCTGCGGGTCCACACCGTCGCGTGCCAGCAACGCGTCGACAGCGCCGGCGACGTCCTGCTGCTCGCCGTGTCCCCCGTCGTGCACGCCCTCGCTCCCCCCGACACCGCGGAAGTTGAAGCGCAGTACGACGAATCCGTGGTCGGCCAGCGCACGGGCGATTTTGACAACCAGCAGGCTGCGCATGCTGCCGCCGTACAGCGGATGCGGGTGACACACGACGGCGGCCGGCCGCTCCTCATTGCTAGCGAAGTGGTAGACAAGGCCTTCCAGCATGAGGCCGTCTCGGCTGGGAAAGGTGACCGGTTCGAGTTTCATGTTAGAAGGTAAACAGATCAATTCCCCCCGTCAGGTCCCACGCAGCGCCGGTGATGTAGCGGGCCGGCTCGGAGCAGAGGAAGACGATGGGTTTCGCGATGTCTTCGGGCTCGGCTTCGGTGCGCCAGATGACCCGATGCCGGATCCGCTCTTGTATATCGGCCCGCATAGAGCGGAAGGCTTCGGTGCTGACGATGCCGACGTAGACGGCGTTGGCAGTGATGCTGTCGCGGCCGGCCTCCAGCGCGACAGTTTTCATCAGGCTGATGACGCCGCCCTTGGCAGCCGAGTAGCCCGCCTGGCCGAAGCCGCCCTGCACGCCGGCCACGGAGCTAACGGCCACGATGCGGCCCCAAGTCCGTTCGCGCATGTAGGGCAGTGCTGCTCGTACGCAGTTGAAGACGCCCGTGAGGTTGACGCTCAGGTCGCGCTGCCAGCGCTCTTGGTCCATCTGTGAGATGCGGGCGATGTCAGTCAGCCCGGCGGTGCTGCTGACCAAAATGGCCGGCGCCCCTAGCGCGTCCGCGATCTCCGCGAAGGCTGCGTTGACGGCATCCGGATCGGATACATCCGTGTGGACGGCGTAGACTTCGCCACTGTGCTTTTCGACCCAGCCGGCGGCGTCCAGGTTCTCTTGCCAGATGTCCAAGATCCCGACCTTGGCGCCTTCGCGCACAAACTCCTCAACGACGGCGCGGCCGATGCCCCGTGCACCGCCGGTTACGACGGCCACTTTGCCTGAGATTCCCAGATCCATAGATGCGGTGCTCCCTGGGGCGTGGGCTTCTAGAGCAGCTCGGCCTTGATGTCGTCTGCGATCTCGCCCAGGTCCCCTATGGCGCTGGCAGCGACGATGTTTCCTTCTTTGTCGATGTAGTAAGCGGCCGGCGGCTTCTCGACACCGTAAGCTTCATAGGCTGCGCCGCTTTCGTCGAGCAAGACGGGGAACTGGACGCCCATCTGCTTCAGGAACATCTTGGCCATCTGCTTGCTCGGGAACTTCTTGTAGACCGCGATGATCTCGATATCGTCTCGGACATCTTGATACAGGGCGTTCGTTGAACTGACGCTCGCCGGGTCCACGTTCACGGGGGGGAATACCAGGGCAACGGCGCGCTTGCCGGCGTAGTCGGCAAGTTTGACGGGACCCCCGGTCAAGTTTTCGCCCTGGATCTCGGGGGCGGCGGTTCCTGCTTCTAGCAAAGCCATGAAAATCCTCCTTTGTGTTAGCTGAGGTCTCGCGCTGGGCGAAGGTCTCCCGACCGAGCCCTCCTTACAATGCTGGGCGAAAGTCTCCCAACCGAGCGGCGTCCTGAGCCTGACGAAGGGCCCCATTTCGCCCCTTCGACAGACTCAGGACGCCGCTCGGTCGGGAGACCTTCGGCGATCGTGATAGTGTTAGTCAGGACGCCGCTCGGTCAGGAGACCTTCGGCGATCGTGATAGTGTTAGTCGGGTAGTCAAGTGATCAACTGGCGGGTTTTGGGTATCATCTCGACGTTTCGGGGTTATGTAGGTCGAAATGGTATTTCGACCCGACGATTTACCAAATCGTCCTACATGTCCCTCCATATATTGAGAAGATACGGTTTTGAGACATTTCTTTTTCCGGAACGGCCTAATCGACTAGGAGGCCACGCAGTGCGAAGTCGGCGAAGACGTCGGCGATCTCTTCTGGCGTCAGCCGGCCATCGGGCCGATACCAGTAGTGCATCCAATTCAGCATGCCCAGCAGCCCGTTGGTGACGGCGCCAACATCCACGGGTCGCAATTCGCCGGCTTCGATGCCTTGGTGTAGAATATCTCGGAGCAGTTCTTCGTAATGCCGGCGGTAGGCCAGGATTTGGGCTTGCTGTTCGGCAGTCAGGGTGTGGCTCTCTTTGAGGAAAACCGTCATCAGGTCGAGCCTGGCACACAAGGTTTCGACGTGGTTTTCGACGGCTGCGCGCAGCTTCTCAGAGGGCGTCAAGGGGGCGGCGGCAATCGCCTCCAACTGCTCGGTGATGGCACTGATAGCGGCGTACGAGATACGGAAGAGGAGCTCCTCCTTACTGGAGATGTGATAGTACAGACTGCCTTTCTGCATTCCGACAGCGTCAGCGATGGCCTGCATCGAGGTGGCGTGAAAGCCTTTTTCCTTGAACAGGCTGGCTGCTGCGTCGAAAATCTCGTCGTCTTTGCTCCGAGGCATCCGCGCATCTCCCAAGGGCAATTCTACCGACCGTTCGGTAGAAGTATAGAATGGGAGATGTTCTCTGTCAAGCCGATCACCCGACAAGCAGCAATTCTAATTATGGCACGAAATCGGGTGCTGGCCGCGCAAGAAGCATGCTGAGTAGGCGTCAGCCGTATCGAAGTGTGCTTCTTGTGCGGCCAGCACGCTTCGATACGCCCGCTACTCAGCATGCTGCCCGACGAGTTTGCGGAGCCCCAGGCTTGATAGTCAAACCTGAATCTTGTTCTTGAGGAGGCCTGACAGCCAGAATGCTAAACATTGAGATCAAAGCAAAGCTTGAGGACTTGGAGCGTGCGCGGCGGACGGCCGGCCGGCTCGGAGCGGAACACGTGGCGACGCTGCAACAGACTGACACCTACTTTCGAGTACCGCGCGGCCGGCTGAAGCTCCGCGAGCAGGAGCCCGGCGCGGACCAGCTCGTGCTCTACCGCCGGCCGGACCAGCCCACACCGAAGGTGAGCGATTACCAGGTGGTGCCTGTCGCCGAGAGCGCCGGCGTGCGTGCGTTGCTGTCCGACGCCCTCGGCATCCTGACACAAGTCCGGAAACGGCGCGAACTGTGGCGCCTCGACAACGTCCGCATTCACCTGGACACGGTCGACGGGCTGGGAACGTTCATCGAGTTCGAGGTGATGGTGATCGACGGCCGCAGCGAGGAGAGCTGCCGCGCCCGAGCGGAGGAACTGCTAGCCTCTTTCAACATCAGTCAGGGTGATTTGGTGGCTGGATCGTATGCTGATTTGTCCCCGGGGTAGCGGGGCCGGCAGACGAATCATCGATTCTAGATTTCGCCGTGGTCGCACGCTCACTTCAGCGGTCACGCCCGTGGCGCGCCTGAGCAAAATCGAGGAAGTCGAGCACGTACACGTTGGCGTCGATGTGAGTCACCAGGTTCACGGGGCGAGTGATGGGCCACGCGCCTGATCTGACACTCGCCTCGTCTGGTGTGATACCGTTGACGGCCAACACCTTCAACCGATCCTCAGCGATGCCGGCCAGCAGGTATCCGATGGCGGCTGGTTCTTCCCCAATGAGTTGGCCGGCAACTTCGTCGCCGGCCGCCACCAGCGCGCGGGGCGTTACTGGCTCGCTGCCCATCACGTGGGCCTCGAACACTTGGCGCGATACTGCTCCGCCGTGCTGGCTGACAACGACGATCTCGTCATCCTCCCAGCGTGGATCGACGTCTATCCAGTTCCAGACGTTTCCAGAGAAAATGTCGCGCACTTGGCCCCAATTCAGGCCATTGATGGGGTTCGACGGGTGCACCGCCAGGACGAGGGGGCGCTCACCGATCTGTGTCGCTTCCAGAGTGTCGCGGCTTGATCTGATGGGCTCTGCCACCAGGGCGATGTGTAAGTCCCGGTTTGCGACGGCCTCCGTGGCGTCTCGCGCCGGCATCACCCGAGTCCTAAACGCAACATAGGGGTAATTCCGTGTGAATTCCTGGCTCAGATCTTGCGCGAGCCGGCTGAGATGGGGAACGGTCGCCAGGTGGAGTTCAATCGGTTCAGGCGTTGGTGTGGGCGTTGGCGCCGCGCAGCCGGCAAGCGTGAGGGCGCAAACCCAGAGCAGACACACCGACAGAATGTTGCCCCTCGCTGTCCGCCCACTCATCGGAACCAATAGATGCCCAATCCCAACAGCCCCGCGATCCAACAGTAAACGGCGAAGAGGTACAGCGTGTGTCGTCGCACGTAGTCGAGAAGGAAGCGGATGGCCAAATACCCTGTGCCCGCGGCGACGAGAAACCCGGCGATGAGCGCCGGTGCTTGTACGGACGCCGTGCCGCTCTGCGCGAGATCGACGAGTTGGAGCACGCCGGCGCCCAAGATGGCCGGCGTGGCTAGCAGGAACGAGAAACGGGCGGATTCGCGGCGGCTCAGCCCGACCATTAGGCCGGCGGCGATCGTCGCCCCGGAGCGCGAGACCCCGGGTGCGATCGCTATCGCCTGGGCGACGCCGATGACCAAAACACCCGCTATCGGCAGGGATCCGGCGCGCAGAGGCGAGGCAAGGCGGACACCCGTTTCGTTCTCATTGGCATCGCTACCGCCCCGGCGGTGGTGCTGGCGTTCACTGGCGGCGAGGAGAAGGCCGGTCACGAGCAGGAAACTGGCGGCCCAGTTCGGGCGGGCGAACAGGCTCTCGAAGAAGTCTTTGAACAGGAAGCCGGCGACCACGGCCGGGATCGTCCCGAGGATGATGAGCCACACCAGCCGGCGTTCGGGGTCGGGGTTCAGCCTCCGGTCGCGGAGGATCGCGAGCCCGGCCGTTACCAAGGCCGATAAATCGTCGCGGAAGTAGACGAGTACGGCCACGAGCGTGCCCCAGTGCACTATGGCATCGAAAACCAGGCCTGGCTCGGGCCAGCTCAGCAGCCAGGGGACGAGCACCAGGTGGCCCGAGCTGCTGATGGGGAGAAACTCGGTCGCGCCCTGGACAATGCCCAGGAGAATGGCCCGCAAGAGATTCATTGAATCAAGCCCGCTCGGATGGATCAAACAGACGCTGGTATTCCTGCAAGGCGAAGCGATCCGTCATGCCGGCGATGTAGTCGGCGATGACGCGGTAGGCCGGCAGTGCCAGCGGTCCGCCAACGGCTGCGTCGGGGTCAGCCTCCAAAAGCTTATCGCGCGTCTTGGCCGGCAACTGGCGGTAATCTTCTTCGAAAGCCTCGAACAGCGCCGTGACTGTCCGCTCGGCCTTGCGGAACATGCGGATTACGCGTGGGTGGCGATAGAGGTTGGCGTAGAGGAAATCCTTGAGCTCGCGGACCTTATCGGCCATGGCCGGCGAGACGGCGATCAGATCTTCTGGGTGCGCGCGCACCTCGTCTGGAGAGCGGGGGGCTGCCTGGACGATACGGCCGGCGCTGGTCGTCACCAAGTCGGTGATCAGCCGATCGATGAGCTTGCGGATGAGCCGGTGGCGCGTCAATTCCGAGTACGCCTCGTCGACGGCTTCGACGATTTCGCGCCAGAGGGCGACTTGTTGGAGCGCCGGCATGTCGGGGCTCAACATGCCTGATCGCAGGCCGTCGTCCAGGTCGTGGGCGCTGTAGGTGAGCTCGTCGGCGTAGTTGACAATCTGGGCCTCGATGGAGCTGCGCCTATTAGGCTCGAACCGATCGCGCCATTCGGACCCGACTTCGTCGTATTCGGTGGCGTGCTTGACGATCCCTTCACGCGTCTCCCAAGTCAGATTCAGTCCGCGATAACCCGTCCACCGTTTCTCCAGGCGCTCGACGATGCGCAGTGTCTGAACCGTGTGGTTGAACCCCTGCCCTTTGTTGGCCGGATCGTCCACGTCGCGCCCCATGCGTTCCAGCATCAGCCGATCTAGCGTAATCTCGCCGGAGTGGCCGAACGGAGAGTGCCCCAGGTCGTGGGCCAGCGTGATGGCCTCGGCCAGGTCTTCGTTGGCGCGCAGGCTGCGGGCGACGGTGCGCGCGATCTGAGCGGCTTCCTGCGTGTGGGTCAGGCGCGTGCGGTAGTAGTCGCCCTCGTAGTTGACGAAGACCTGAGTCTTGTACTGGAGCCGGCGAAAGGCCGTCGTGTACATGATGCGATCGCGGTCTTTCTGGAACGCAGTCCGGTAGGGGTGCTCGTCGCTGGCGTAATCCCGCCCGCGGCTGCCGGCTGCCTTCTCGGCGTACGGCGCCAGCCACTGCTGCTCAAATTCCTCGATCTCTTCGCGCGTTCGGAACATGGTCTTGGCTCTAATTCATATTCTGACGACTACCTTGACAATGTCACATTAACATAACAGTGACTCTTTGATCGCCGAAGGTCTCCTGACCGAGGCGAAATGGGCTCGGTCAGGAGACCTTCGCCCAACGTGGGGCGGTAATGCGACATTGTCAAGCTACTCAGGCACTTCTCAACTACGCGACCGGCCACAGCGGTGTTACGGTGCGAACTGGGCAACCGCCAGCAGAATCGTTACAGCCGTGCCGAAGAGCGCGATAACGCCGATCGTCCACCGAGTCATCACCAACATACGGTCGTACATCTGGTCGAAGCGCTCGTTCATACGATCGAAGCGCTCATTTATTTGATCGAAGCGCCCGTCCATACGCTCGAAACGCTCGTTCATCTCGCGACGCAAGTCACCAAGCTTCTGCTTGACGGCGGCCACGTCATGTTCAAGGATATCTAGCCGCGATAGAACCTGCCGGTATTCATCGCGCGGTACAGCAGCTGCCTGAATGGCTTGATTGAACCACACATTGAAATTGTCGGTGGCTTCTTCTCCCCAGGCTTCCCTGACGCTTCTGGGTATTGAAATCGGCATATGCGTCCTCCTGTTCGTACGTTAGGACTAAGGATTAAATAACTTACCCGATTATGCTTAATTCGTTGACCAGCATCCTGAGTAAGCTGTAGCAAAGCGAAAGCTGTATCGAAGGGTGCGGGTTTACCTCGAAGCGTTGCTTGAGCCGCACCCTTCGATACGGTCTCCA
>JAANWY010000009.1 GCA_018263655.1 Anaerolineales bacterium
ACTGAGTAGGCGTCAGCCGTATCGAAGTGTGCTTCTTGTGCGGCCAGCACGCTTCGATACGCTCGCTACCCTTCGACAGGCTCAGGACGTCGCTCAGCATGCTGGCCGCCATAATTAGAATTGCTGCCGCAGGTTTCGTTTACACGCTGTTTACAAATTGACAAAGGTTGGCTAACACGTGGCGACTACACTCGGAGTAGATTGCAATCGGGGGGCTTGAGGTTTCACGATGGCAGTAACTACTCAGCCACCCTTGCGAAGGTTACTTGTAACCTTCCTGATGGCGTGATTTCCGGTTTGGGAGGACATTTCCGGCCCGGAATCCGCTCGCGAACCTTCGCAAGGGTTCGATGCCTGAGTAGTTACCGATGACGATATGAGCGTAAGGAGGTTGCTCGATATGAAACGACGTTACGTGTTGATTGTGAGCATGGTGATTGCCCTGGTGCTGACGACGTGGGCTTCGGCGCTGGCTCAGCCGGCCGGCCCAGCTGCCCCGTCCGATGCACAACCAGGGCGCAGGCCTGTTGTCTGTGTCGGTGCCGCATGGGGGGCGATTGTGCGGGGTCAAGCCGCAGCCCACAATTTTGTTCGACCACCGAGGGAGGAGGTGCCCGTTTTCACCGTCCTACCTGGTACGCGTGTCCGTCTGACAGCCGGCGCCAGCGGCCTCTGGCTGGGTGAAGCCGGCGGAACGCTGTCGGCGCACCTTGAGGTAATTGATGCCGACGCGCAGGATGACGGCGCTCCGCTGGGTGAAGACTCGGTCTCTGATACACGGGACGGGCCGGCCTTCGCAAAGCACCGCCTTGAAGTGCCCGTCTTCTTCAACGAACCCGGCAGAGTTCACCTGTTCGCAAGGCTGACGGCGACGGCTGAGCCGCACGAGGGTGAGCTAGCGCAAGATGTTGACGAACTCGAAGCCGTTGTGAACATCCTCGACCCGTCGACCTTCGGTTCGATCTCGGGCCAGGTGACAACCGATGATACGGAGGAAGGACTGGAAGGCGTGCTCGTCACCGCCGGCAACCGCGAACTGCGCGTCCACCGCACCACCCGCACCGATGGCGACGGGAACTACAAGATCGAGGGACTGCCGCCAGGCGAGTACCTCGTCGGGGTGAGAGCAAAGGGAACGCCCTACATGGGCGAACTCTACGCTGACGCCCACTCGCCGGACGAAGCCGAGCCGGTGACAGTGACAGACAGCGCGGAGACGCCTGGGATCGACTTCGGGCTTGCTCGTGGGTCTGAGATTTCGGGCCAGGTCACGGTCACGGAGACCGGAGAGCCGCTGGCCGGCATCCCAATCGTGGTCCGACCCATGCGGCCGGACGACGGTGGCGAGGTCGCCGGTGCCGCAGGCCTGGAGCCAGCCGCGGTGCAGCAGGTAACAGACCAACCCGGCGCGCATCCCGAGCCTGGGCCGGCGGACCCTCGCCGTCGCAAGCGGCGGCCGGCTGCTGTGACCGGGGACGACGGGACGTACGTGGTCCAGGGCTTGCCGGCCGGCGAATATTTCGTGGCGGCTGCCGGCGAGCGCCAGGGTTACGGGGTTGAATTCTGGCAGGGGGCGCCGACGCCCGAAGAGGCGACGCCGATTACGGTAGAGTTAGGCGACTCGGTGTCAGACATCGACTTCACGCTGGCGCCACAAACACGCTAACCCCCTCTTGCCGGCTGGGACCGTTCGGGGCAGGGCGGTCCCAGCCGGATAATCATTTTGGGCTATACGTAACCGATGAAGACACGGGCGAGCCTATTGCCGGGGGCGTGGTCATTGCCGGCAATCCCGAGGCCCGGTTCCACCGCCGGACACACACCAACGACGAAGGTCATTACACCATCATCACCCCCATACCAGAAGCCTGAATCGCCACCGCACTTGCGCTGCCACGCCCAGCCGATGTGGCCCCAGCCGACATCGACGATGGCCGGCATGGTGAGTTCAAGCAACCGTTGGGCCAAACCGTTAGCCCGACCAGGCCTGAATCACCTCTTCGGCTTCGAGGACGTCCAATTCCGCGTCGTCGTATCCGAGTAGCTCTTGCAACACCGGTCGCGTATGCTCACCCAGGCGCGGGGCGCGTTTCGCCTCGATGGTCGGTGCGGCCGAGAGCGTCATCGGGCTGCGGGCGAACTTGTAGGTGCCGAACGCCTCGTCCTCCACGTCAACCAACATCTGGCGTGCCTCCACCTGAGGACAGTTGAAGATTTCGTCTGCCGTATGGACCGGACCGGTCGGGACGCCACGTTCGCCGAGGATTGCGCGGGCTTCTTCCCGCGTCTTGTCCACCAGCCACTCCTCGATGACTGACCGCACGAAGCCGGCGTTTTCGCCGCGCGCCGGCCCTTCGGCGGTGCGCGGATCATCGATCAGGTCCTCGCGTCCGATAGCCTCGCACAGCCGGCGCCACTGCACATCATCGGGGACGTTGAATGCCAGATAACCGTCCGCGGCCTTGAAAGCCGCCCGCGGACCCTGGTAGCGCATCCGCCCCCGGGGCTGCATCTGGCCGGTCAGCGTGTACAGCATCACCATGCGCTCGTTGAGGGCCAGCATCGAGTCGTACATCGCCGCATCGACGAACTGACCTTCGCCCGTGCGCTCGCGCATGAAGAGCGCCAGCAGGGTGCTGAAGGCTGCAACGAGTCCCGTGTGCAGGTCGGCCAGACCGTAGATCGTCCACTGCGGCGGCCCATCTTCGTAGCCGACGAGGTGCATGATGCCGCTCATGGCCTCCACCACGATGTCGAAGGCCGGCCGGTCGGTGTACGGCCCCTCCAGTTCTGGCAACTGTCCGAAGCCCGAGATAGCCGTGTACACCAACCCAGGATTGATCTCTTTCAGGGCCTCGTAGCCGACGCCGAGTCGAGCCGTCACGCCTGGCCGCATGTTTTCAACGACGACGTCAGAGGTTTTCGCCAGGTCCTTGAAAATCTTACGCCCTCTGTCGGCCTTCAGGTTGAGGGCGACACTCTTCTTGTTTCGATTGTAGGCCATGAAGCCGCCCCCCATGTGCTCGCCATCCTCACTTTCGGCGAAGGGGGCAATCACGCGTCTCGGGTCGCCGGTGCCGGGACGCTCGACCTTGATGATTTCGGCGCCGGCGTCGGCCAGCAGCATGGTACAATATGGGGCGCTCATGTACTGTCCCAGACTCAGGACGCGCGTACCGGCAAGTGGACGTTGCATTGTCTCCAATCTCCAAAAGTTGGCTAGAGGGTTGGATGGTTAGGTGGTTAGATGGCTGGTGCCACGCGAACCATCCAGCCATCTAACCACCCGGCCACCCAGCATTTTCATCCGTCATGGTGTGCCGCCGTTGCTGTTAGTTCAAATCAGGCCGATACAGTATTCCCAGGAAGCGGCCATGTATTATCTCCGCCCTGCAGGGCTCACCGAGATGAGGCCTACCGGCGTCGTCCCGCAGTAAGGGTATGACCCACCCGCGTTGTCTTATGCGTGTCTCTTCTGTCACGGAGATGACCTCCTGCCGTGCAGGATTCTCGGAGGGACTTGGTCCTCCGAAAAGGGCCGGCGGGGCTGACCACGCCGGGGCGATCATGACAATGCGTTTGACGTTGCCCAGGTTCTTGGCCGCATGCCGGATGGCTGACCGCCAATGATCTTTGTCGAGGTGGTCCAGTCCGACAAGTCCCAAGTCGGTTTCTCTATCCAGGATAGCCAGGGCCGGATGCTCTCCGTATTTGTCTATCCAATCGGTTATGAGGTCCAGGAACGGCACTGTCTCACCCGAGGCCTCGGAGGGTCCAGTCCTGGGTTCCGATTCGTCACGTTGCTGCTTGTTTGGTCGCCGGCGTCTCTGTCGCTTCTGTCCTGACTCGCTCATATCACTCTCGTTTCACCTCAACTGGCTCAGGGCGGCCGGCCTGGCTTCCATCTGCGTCCTAGTACACCCATTCAACCACCGTAGAAGCGCCCATCCCCACACCTACGCAAAGCGTCGCCAAACCGTAATAAGGTCGCTCTGCCTGGGATGCGCGGCGCTTCATCTCGTGCAAGAGGGTGGTGAGGATGCGAGCGCCGGAACAACCGGTAGGGTGACCGAGGGCGATGGCGCCCCCGTTGACGTTGGTAATTTCGTGGCGCATGCCGAGTTTGCGCATCACGCCGATGGACTGGGCAGCGAAGGCCTCGTTGAGTTCGATCAGGCCGATGTCGTCCAGGGTGAGCCCCAGTCGATCGAGCAGCTTCTGGGTGGCCGGCACCGGACCATAGCCCATCACGCCGGGGTCAACGCCGGCCACCGCGGAACCGACCCAGCGCGCCATCGGTTTCAACCCAAGCTTTTTGGCCTTCTCGGCGCTCGTCAGAAGCACGGCGGCCGCCCCATCGTTGATGCCGCTGGAGCTGCCGGCAGTCACTGTACCACCGTCGCGGAAGACCGGCCTCAGTCGGGCCAATGCCTCCATACTCGTGTTGAGCACGTATTCGCCATCAACGATCTTGTAGCGCGGGTGCTCGTCAGTGTCCACGATTTTGGGTGGACCTTTGCGCTGAGGGACTTCGATGGGCACAATCTCGTGCTTGAATCGGCCGGCCTTGATGGCCTCCACGGCCCGTCGGTGGCTTTCGAGCGCAAAAGCATCTTGCTCCTCGCGGGTGATGCCCGTGTCTTCAGCGATGTTCTCGGCGGTTTCGCCCAGGCTGATGATGGGGTACATGGCGTCCATCTTGGGGTTGTAATACCGCCAGCCGACGGTGGTGTCCCAGATTTTGGGGTCTCCCACCGGCTGTGCGCGCTCCGGCTTGGGCATCGACCACGGCGCGCGGCTCATGCTCTCCACACCGCCGCCGATGTAGATGTCGGCCTCGCCAACGATGATGGATTTGGCCGCCAGGTTCACGGCTTCCAGCGCCGAAGAGCAGTTGCGGTTGACGGTGATACCGCTCACCTCTACCGGGAAGCCGGCCAGCAGCGCCGCTTGGCGGGCAACATCGCGATTGTCCTCGCCGGCTTGGTTGCCGCAGCCGGCGTACACATCTTCGACCAGGGCCGGGTCCACGCCGGTGCGCTCCATGAGCGCCTTCAGCACCTTGGCCAGCAAATCATCAGGCCGCACGCTGGATAGTGCACCGTTGTGCTTGCCGGCAGGAGAGCGTACGGCGTCAATAATGACCACTTCTTTCATAGCGTTACATCCTCCTCTTTTGTCGCTGAGAAATCAATCGTTTCTTATCTGAAGTGGTGAGCTACGTGTAGGAGTTGTGCTTGATCAAGTCGAGGACTTCGGCTAAATTGGTCGCGTTGGTGTTAAATCGAGGTGCATTTTGAGCAACGTGAAGATGACATTGAGGCTCAATGACCGTTTTTGCCAGATCTTTGAACGGACTTTCAAGCTTATCGTAGCGAAAATACCAACCGTTTGGCTGTTGATAGTGATAAGTGTAGAACACGTGGAAGATAGTCCCGTCACGTTCGATAACGATCCGCTCCTCGAAACGCAAGAAGGCGTCATCGATGAAGATCAAGCCTGCGGGCGAGGCTCCGGGCTTAGCGAAACCTCCGGCTTTCGGTGCACGAACGATGCCTTCAGTCCGGCTGACGTATTGGCGATGCAGCGATGACCGATCCTGAACGATGCCGGACTTATCAATGACACCTAATGCCCACCGGTAATATTCGGAGAAGTGTTTCACTTCGATGGTCGCCCAACGATGTCTTCAAGAGGTGCCTCATCTTTGAAGATAATTTGTTCATCGAGAGATTCCTCATACATATGTGCCCAAAACGTGAATTCTACCTCGTCAGGCATCTCCCCCTGTTGCCATTTCTCATAGAATTCCGATGAGGACAGGCCAAACTGCTCCTCGAACTCACGAAGAATTGTCATGAAGGCATCCCGCGTGAGCAAGCCGGCATCGGAGTAGGCCTCGGCGATGTATTCAGGGCCAACTTCCTTGAGCACGTCATCAAGTTTCAGCGGGGCCGACTCCTCGGTGCGGAAGATCGGCTCCAGCGCTTCTACCTCATCGCCAGTTGGTCTGATGATCAATGTGCCATTTTGTGAATGGATAGAGACTCGGTCATCGGGGCCGACGCCAAGTTCCGCCAGCAAATCCGTCGGGAACTGCAACCGACCGTTCTCAAGAGCAAGTACATATTCCATTTGGGCCTCCGATTCGTTAGCGTGTATAGATTATACTTGTGGATCTACGCCGGACCAAATTGAGCGAGGGTAGGCCGCCAGCGCAGCTTCGACTGGCGCCTCATTGAACTTGACAATCTGTCCAGTGACAGTTGTGCCTTGTGTAGCAATGGAATCAGGCAACTGCCAACGGGTCAAATCCAGAGCCTCGAATAATGTCTGGGGAATAAGCAGTTCTTCGCTATAGCCGGTATCGAGTTGAACCAGTTCCTCAGTGCGCAGTGCTTCTAGAATCTTCAGATGGACGGGAAAACGCGACTCGCCGAAGCCCATGTGGCAGACGTCGCGCCCGGCGACTTGGAGCCGGCGGACCCGCTCGTTGATAGCGAGTGTGGCCGATGGATCGAAGCGTTACGCGGCAGGGGAGAGAT
>JAANWY010000090.1 GCA_018263655.1 Anaerolineales bacterium
CCAAAATCGGCCTGACTGGGGCCGAAAATCCCGAGTTGCCCTGGAAAATGAGCGAAAGGTCAGTATGTAGGTCGAAATGGTATTTCGACCCGACGATTTACCAAATCGTCGTACATGTCCCCCCATACCCATCTTTCGCTCATTTTTCTCGCTTATCTTGAATTTCTGCCCCACTTTGGGCTAGAATCTGACTCAATCTCGGCTCAAACCTGGGTAGCAATCCCTCTTGGGAACGAAATCGCTGCACGATGAGCCAGAGCGGCGAAAAGCAGCGCGCAAAATGTAGGCGAAATTCCCAAAATCGGCCTGACTGGGGCCGAAAATCCCGAGTTGCCCTGGAAAATGAGCGAAAGGTCAGTATGTAGGTCGAAATGGTATTTCGACCCGACGATTTACCAAATCGTCGTACATGTCCCCCCATATATTGAGAAGACACGTTCAAGAGGTATCAGGATTAGCATCCCGAGTAGCGCGAAACGACGTCCTGAGCCCCTCGATAAACTCGGGACAGGCTTTGACGAAGGGCAACGTTGAGCGTGTATCGAGGGGTGCGGGTTTGCTCAGGATGCTCCATGGGTTACCCTCTGAACGCTTACGGTCTGCGTCCCCGGCCGGCGGCATTGACCCTCCCGCAGGTTCGAAAATCGTCTCAATTGCGGGATCAAGCCTCCTTGCCGAAGCACGCAACAGCCCAAAATCGCTGTCTAACCTGCGGGAGGGTGAGCGATGTTGGGTAACGAAGTTTCTGATCGAATTTAACATTGTCGAGTTACTTGGCTAGCGAATAGCTATTCCTCAAGAAATGGCAACACGACTCGATTGAACTCGATTGGACTGTCGGCGATCACGGCATGGCCGGCCTTGGGAATCACCGCCTGGCGGGCGCCAGAGATGCCCTCGACCAGCCGGTGTTGGGCTGCTGGCGGGACCGTCGTATCGTCCTCACCTGTCACCACCAAGGTCGGGACGCGAATCTCCCCCAGGCGATGTTCAACATTTAAGCGCACCAGCGCCCACATCGCTGCGCGATAGGCGCTTGGATCGGTGTTGACGACACGCTGGTAGAACTGAAGTCGGTACACGGCCTGGTCAGGGCGCGGGAAGATTCGCCGTGTCACCAGCCGGGCCTGAGTCTCCATGCCCAACGTGTGCATCAGCAACATGCGCAGGGGAAAGTATACATAACCACTAATGCCCTGCGGGCGTAAGCGGGCGAAGGTGTTGACCAGCGCCAGCCGGCGTACCCGGGGCGCATGGTCCAGCGCTAACTGCAACGCCACTGTGCCACCCATGGAGATGCCGGCCACATGGACTGCACCAGCGTCTATCTCATCCAGCAACAACGCCACGTCTCTAGCCATGTCCGGCACGCTGGTCCGCCCGGGCCACGACGATTGCCCGAATCCGCGCAGATCGGGAGCCAGGACGCGGTAGCCGGCCTCGGCCAGTGGCTTGAATTGCAGGAGCCAGTCGGCGCCGGCCGAGCCCAGGCCGTGCAGAAGCAGCACCGCCGGCTCGCCGGCAGGATTGTGCTCCTCGTAGTGAATCAAAACATTATCGCTCTTCACCACCTTTGTGTGGGAAAGCCATCTAGACCGCCTGAGACGGCTACAGAGGGCTGTTTGACACGAAAGTGATGAAAGAGCGAACACCATTCGGCAGACGAATCTCAGGCATCTTCACACCCTCTGAACGCTTACCTGGCACATTCCTCCTCAGTCACCCCCGCCGGCGCAGCCGACGCTAGCCGGCACGGTGCGCACCTGGGTCGCGATGGGCCGGCTGCGCCACCACAAGAAGAGCCCCTCGGCTGCCACCGAAGCCGTCAGGGCGATGGCAGCGATGGTGGCGCCGGCCAGGGGGAGCAGCGTTGCCACACCGAGCATGACCGTGGCCAACACAACCACGTTGACGGCGACAGCGCGCGTGATCGTCGGCGTGCGCTTCACATGCACCAGCAACCCCCGCTGCCAGGAGATCAAGGTCGTCAGCCCGGGGACCGCGGCCAGGATGATGGTCGGCGTGATGGCAAATGTGACCAGCTTCGGCGAGAGCCCCGATATGTTCTCGAACCACAGGCGGGCAGCCGGCGTGACAGCGACGAGAGCAAAGACGCCACTGAGCGTACACGTCAGAACGACGGTGAACCGGCGCAACTTCTCGAAGCTACGCCCATCCTCGATCAATGCAACCACGGCCTCCTGGTAGGAGATGGCAAATGATCGGCCGAGAAACAGGAAGCCGGTGATAACGGGCCAGACGGCCAGCGATGTCAGCGGCTCCGGAGCACGCGCCAGGCCGACCGATAGCACCGGCTGTCCCAGCAGAGCGATGGCTGATGTGAGAGCCAGCGGAACGTAGAACACCAAGAATTCCCGCCACGCCAGCGGCTCGTCATCTGGCGTAGATGCGGTGAGATGCTCGCGCACCGTGGAGCGAACGAAGCCATAGGAGGCGACGGCGGCCGCGATCACGCCGAGGCTGAGGGCCGCCGCACCGACACTCGCGCCGGGGAAGCGGTTCATGAGCAGACCTGTTGTCAGAACGATCACGCTAACAGCCAGCCGCGCGCCGATCGTAAATGGAACGACCTTGGTTCGATCAAACCGGATCAACACCCCCTGCCACAGCCGGCGATAGGCGATGGCCGCCGACCAGGGCACCATCAACAGAAAAGCATGCCGGCTGGGCTCGATGATCTCAGCCGGCGCTCCAATCAGCGTGCCGACCACCATGCGGTAGAGCGGCGTCAGTCCGACCAAGAGATGTAGGGCCGTGAGCGCCACGGCCAGGATGTGCGTGAAATTTAGCAGGCGTTCGTAGGATTGTTTGCCTTTTGGCAGCGCAGTGCCGGCCGTCAACAGCATGATGATGGGGCTTTCAACGATGAGGGCCAGCGAGAACATGATACCAAAGGCCGCCAGGTTGGGCTCAGGTTCTGGCAGGCGCGCGATCACGGCAGATATGGCCGGCAGTTCAATCGCCATCATCAACCACATCGCCGCCAGCGGGACCCAGAACCAGAAGATACGTTTTTGAGTTAGCGGTTCTCGTCTTAGCATGACGTGAAGTCTAGTCCCGATTGATAGATAAGTCCAATTTCATTGTCATGTGACTACTCAGGCACTTCGTGCCTACACAAGAAGAGACCGGAAAAAGGGGTCGGTGGGGGGCGGCCGCCCCCCACCGACCCCTTTTTCCGCATTTCTCAACTGCGAGGTGAGTATCGCGATTGAGATGTCGACTTGAAAGACAAGTGGTTCGCCGCGTGCTTCGGCCCGCGCCAATGCCGATTCAATCCTCCTCAGGCCGGCCCTGTATGCCTCATCCGTCAGTAGTGCCAACTGAGAGCAAGCGTGCTTCTCCAAGAAAGGGTCATCAAGCACCTCCCGCCCGCGCTTGGGATCGTGTATCCGTTCGACCTCTCGTAGTTCCAGCCGCTCGAAGCCCACTTCTCTCATCCAGTCGGATACCGTTTCCCAAGTCGGGAACCGCATCAGGTCAGTTTCCCACGTCCCCTCGAAATAATGATAGACATACCAACTGTCCTTCCGCCCGCGAGGGTCGTTGCCTACGATGGCCAACGCCCCACCGGGCCGTAAGACCCGGAGGGCCTCCTTGATAAACCCTCGAGGGTCTTCGAAGTGATGAATCGCGTTGACGCAGAATGCCAGATCGAAGAAGCTGTTCTGGAAGGGCGTGCGCCTCGCGTAGCCGCGCACGAGCTTAGCCGGCATCGACCGCTCTCGCGCCTGACTCAGCATGCCGGCCGACAGGTCCAACCCGTAGAGCTCTTGCACGATGGGCTGCAGTTCTGCGAGCCAGCGGCCGGTGCCACAACCAACTTCGAGGAGTCGATTGGCTTTCAGCTCCTCGGCCAGCGCTACTAGCGCCTCTCCCGTGCCTGTGGGTTCGTCGGAGGCGAACCTGCGGTCATAGACAGGCGCAATCTGATCGTAGTCGACGTGTTGCTTGATCATCTCCCAGGCATGCTAAAACCACGATGTGGCGTCGTCCTCAACTCAGTCGCTTCACTGACCACGACGGTGCAAGTACGCTTCCAACTGCGCCACAGCCTCGGGCACGTTCTTACGCCCAAAGCCTATGCGGAAGTGGTTTTCATGGTCGTCGAAGACGGCGCCTGGCAGCAGCAACACGCCGGCCGTCTTCACGAGATCGTCGCAGAACGTCTCGATGTCGCCGTTGATCAACCGCGGAAACGCAATCGGGCCGGCTTGCGGTCGCTGCCACACAAACTTGTCTCCATGCCGCTGGAAGAACTGGTCCAAGATGGCCAGATTGCGGGTGATGATACCTACGTTGCGCTCGATGAGCTTCTGCCGGTGACGCAGCGCCAATTCCGCCAGAAACTCGCTGGGCGCGCTGTTGCAGATCGTCGTGTAGTCCTTGAGAGCCGCTATCCTGGCGTAGATGTCCGTGTTGCGTGTCGCGATCCAGCCGATGCGCAAGCCGGCCAGACCGTAGGTCTTCGACATCACGCCCAGGGACACGGCGTGCTCGCCCATGTCACAGGCAGCCGGTAGCCGGTCAGCCACCGTGTACTCCGACTCTCGGTATACCTCGTCGGAGAAGAGGAGAATCCCGTGTCGTTGTGAGATACGATTGACCTCGCGAAGCGTCTCATGAGACATCAGGTAACCGGTCGGATTGTGGGGGGTGTTGATGACGATGGCCTTCGTGTCGGGGTGGATGCGGCGCTGCAGTTCACCCACGTCCGGTATCCAGTCGTTCTCCTCGCAAGCCTCCCACCGAGTCACGTGGCAACCGATGCCGCGCGCCACTTCGATCAGCGATTGGTAGCCGGGCCATTGCACGATGACGCGGTCGCCGGCCTCAAGCATGGCGTGCATGAAGAGGAAGATGGCCTCCTCTGCGCCGCTGTGTACCAGCACGTGTGCCGGCTCGATGGTGCGATATAGGCCACAAATCTCGCGCCGGAGCGCCGGGTTACCTTGCGATTCGGTGTATCCAAGCCAGCGTTCGTGAAACCGATCAGCGGCGCCGGGTTCGAACGCGAGCAAGTTGGAAATGGAGAGTGACTCACAATCCGAGCTGCACAGTAGATACTCGACATCGAATTCGTATTGGGCGAAGTAGCGTTCAAGTCTGAACGGCGGCAAGTTCATAAGCAGACAGACCTCACTTGAATCTCTTGTTACCGGAAGCCGCTAGCCCAATCTCAACAATATCTGGCGCGTGAGCTTCACCCCAGCTGGCCAAAGCCAAGACCTCGGGCAACGCTTGGGGGGCGGCTTCGACACTCATTGGCGGCTCCAGAGGCGGCGCCAGGGACGCACACAGCCAGATCGTCCGCATCATATGTGGCAGCGCACGGATCTCGGCCTCAGACAGACGCGCCGTTTCGCAGTACGCCGCAAGAAACTGATAGACCCTGTCGAGTTCCAACGCGCCAGGGTACACGATGTGCTGAAGCTCCCCCGAGCGTTCCGCAGTGAAGTAAATGAAAGCCTCGGCTAGCTCCATAGCTCGCCAAGTCCAATGCGCCAGATCGAAGTCAATGACGCCGGCCAGCGTGTCACCCTGAAAAATCAAATTGCCGGCGTAGTAATCGCCGTGAATGACAAGCTGGGGCACCTCTCCGAAGCCGGCGAAGCGCGCCACCAGATCCTCGGCGTGCTTGTCTAGCTCGTTGATCAACCGATCTACCTCCGATGTCGTTTGACCGCGCCAATCGGTCACGAGCCCATGGATGATGCGCGAGAGGGCGGTGGGGTCGTAGCGTTGACGTCGTCGATGAAGGATGGGGTGATTGAAGCCACTCACGGTTTCGTGATACCGCCCCAGAGCGCCAGCAGCCGCAGCAAAGTGAGCGTGCCGCGCCCGATCGCAGAGGACGCCCGGGATATACTCGTGAATCTCGCAGATCTCGCCTTTGAGTTCGACAAACGTCGTGCCATGCCGCGTGAGGACAAGGGTCGGTGCGGGAAACTCGGCGCGGCGCAGGTGTTGGATAAGCGCATGTTGAGCGGCGATCAGGTGGGCATCGTCTAGATCGGCACGCCGGCGCTTCAAGAAGTACCGGCCGGTCGTGGTTTCGACGAGCCAGTTTTTGTTCACGTGTCCATGTTCGATCCGCCGGCAGCTTCGAAACTCGCCCAGATCATAGTGGGTGAGAACACGTGCGACGCCTTCCTTGACCATGATACGATCAAATTGCCCCGCCAAGCGACAACACCGGATGCGCTTGATTTCCGTTAACAGCGTTACTTCTCACAATCAGTTTTGACTATCAAACACACGTAGTCCTGCCCGCTCTATTACCGATCCTGATGGTCAAAACTGACGACCTCGCGGCGCAGCACGCCGATGTAGGGCAACGTACGGTGTTGGTCAGCGTAGTCCAGGCCATAGCCCACAACCCACACATCGGGTATCTCGAAACCCAAATAGTCGATGGGTACATCGACTTCGCGACGGGCCGCCTTGTCCAACAGAACGCAACTGCGCAGCGAGGCCGGCCTGCGCGATTCCAAAGTCTTATTCAGATAATCCAACGTCAGTCCGGTGTCCACGATGTCTTCCACGAGCAGCACATGCTTGCCCTCGACCGGCTGACGCAGGTCCATGATGATCCGCACGGCACCAGACGCTGCGCCCGACAGCCCGTACGAGCTAAGCGCCATGAAATCCACCGCGTGGCGCACCTGCAGTTGACGTGCCAAATCGGCGAGGAAGATAAAGGCTCCCTTCAGAATGCCCACCAGCAGCACTTCATCCTCTTCTGCATAATCCTCAGAGACCTGATGTGCGAGTTCGCAGACCCGCTGCTGAATCGTTGCTTCATCTATGAGAACTCGGTCAATGTCGGAGTTCTTCCTGGTCATTCTCTCGACCTCGCTTCCGTCCGGATCGTCTCCAGCCATCACACCCCCGCTGATGGACAGAGATCATTGCCCTCCTCTGCTCCAACTTCCACACTCAATCATACAGCAGAGCCAGGCATGCTTCTATCTCGTCTTCTTCCACCAGCTGAAGCAATTGCCGGCATGGTTCAATCGAGGCGGAAAACACCTTGACACTTTTGGGTAGCAGGCCAACCGTGTTGGCCGTCGAAAGCGAGCCAAACTTCGCATTTCGGAGCCGCCCAACGCGGTTGGGCTAACTACCCATGATGTTAATTGTCAACCAGGGTTCTGGCCAAACTGAACCATGCCCAATTGCCACGGCAGACCCCGCCAGATAAGTCCCGAAATCCAAACATTGGTGTCGATGACGACTCGCACGGTCTACTCCGCCCGCTGCTGCCGGCGCACCTCATGGACAATCTCGTTGATTTCATCCAGGGAAAGCGGTTCTCCTTCCGGAGCCTGGGCAACGATCTCCGTCACCGGCGCTTGGGTGATGCGCTTCAAGTGCACAACCTCGTCTTCCACCCACACAACAAACCGATCCGAAGGGCGGAACCGTGCCACGATCTCCTCCAGCAGTTTCAGTGTTTTTTACGAGGGCTAAACGCCGCAGGGTTGGGGGGTTGGGAGTCTTTATGGCCAGTTGCGCAGCAGTAACGGCAAGAACACATCGCGCCACACTGCCTCCTGCGGCGTTGATGCGCCCAGCGCTACGTTATCCAGATACACCACTGTCCGCAGGTCCGCCGACGGCTGGCTAAGCCTGAACGTGAGCTTCACACGCTCGCCGGCGAACGCGCCAACATCCACCCACTGATACTGCCAATCCTCAGACGCTGATAAACGGTCGGTGTGCAGCACTCGTGGCTCGCCACCCTCACCTGTCGCCAACAGCACCTCGAACGTATTCGGCTCGACGCTGTCAGCGCCGCTCGACCGATACACGCGATACCAGAAGCCCAACGCCGGCGTCTCCTCCGGCACAGCAACCACCTGACTCAACATAGACTCCCCCGGCGCGGCGCCATCGCTGCGGAACCCCAACAACGCTGCGTGCTCGCCCGTCCGGCTGAGGAAGCCGCTGCGAATCGGTGATGTGTCTCCATCTCGCACCCAGCCGGCAAGATCGCCGTCTTCAAAGCCGCCGTTCTCCACGCGGTTGGCGTAAGGGGGCAGGTCCAACGCTACGCTGGGCGTGGCCGTCGCAGCCGAAC
>JAANWY010000091.1 GCA_018263655.1 Anaerolineales bacterium
TAATTGGGCATTAGGGAAAAAGTCGCACTACGCTCCGCCTGGATCGCCAGATCCAGGCTGCAGGGTGACGGATTTGACAATCCGTCGCGAGCGTAAGTGTCACTTTTTCCCCAATGCGTAATTAGATGAACGTGAAGGGTAGAAGAGACTCATGACTAAATACATCGTCCGGCGTATTCTATGGTTTATGCCGGTCCTGTTTTCCATCGCACTGGTCACGTTCATATTAGCCCGCGCTCTACCTGGCGGCCCGTTCGATTTCGCCGGAGACCGGACCATACCGGCCAGCATAGTGGCGAACCTGGAGCGGAAGTATCATCTGGATTGGCCTGTTTGGAAACAATTTGCCAGCTATCTCTGGGATCTGGTGCGTTTGGATCTGGGGCCATCGTTTCATTTTCGGAACCGGACCGTCAATGATATCCTCGCCCAGACGTTTCCCATCTCATTCCAACTTGGCGTCTTGGCCATCTTGCTAGGCCTGGTCATTGGGGTGCCGGCCGGCACTTTCGCAGCACTCAAACAGAACACCTGGGTGGATTATTCCAGTTCCTTCATTGCCATCATAGGCGTTTCGGTCCCCAATATCGTACTGGGGCCATTTCTGGTCTGGGCTCTGGCCATAAAGCTCGGCTGGTTCCCGGCTGCGCGATGGGGTATCGATTATACCGATCTCTATCTGGGCGTCATCCCGCCGCCGACAATCAAGTTCTTGAAACACGCCGTGCTACCCGTCGTCACCTTGGGTACAGGTCAGGCGGCGGTCTTCGCCCGTCTGACTAGAGGCAGCTTGTTGCAAGTGATTCGCGAAGACTACATCCGCACAGCGCGCGCCAAGGGCTTGCGTGAGAGGACGGTGATCGTGGGACATGCGCTCAAGAACTCGCTGATCCCGGTCGTGACTATCCTTGGTCCGCTCTTTGCGGCGATTGTCACCGGGACGTTTGTGGTGGAACGCATCTTCGGCATCCCGGGGATGGGTACGCATTTCATCACCAGCGTGAACAACCGCGATTACCCCGTCGTCATGGGCACAGCGCTCGTGTACGCCGTGCTGCTGGTAGTTGCCAATCTGCTGGTGGATATCACCTACGCCTGGCTTGACCCCCGAATTCGCTACGAATAGGGTGACTACCTTGACAATGTCACATTCCGCTGCTGTGGCCGGTCTCCTGACCGTGCCACGCGGGTGGCGCGGTCAGGAGACCGGCCACAGCGGTGTTGGTGTAGAACATTTGTCCAATGTGACATTGTCAAGCTACTCAGGCACTTCGCACCTACACAAGAAGAGACCGGAAAAAGGGGGTCGGTGGGGGGGCGGCCGCCCCCCCACCGACCCCCTTTTTCCGCAGTCGCTACTACGAACATAGCCGATTTCCTTGGCTATTACCGGACTTGATAGTCAAAAACGATTTAGGCTGTGATTAGGAGGATAGATGGCTGTTGAAACAACCGCCGGCGACATGCGGCGCGGAGATGATATCACTAAACGCCCCTCCCGGAGCCCTCTGCAAGATGCGTATCGACAACTGCGTAAGAATCGCATTGCGACTGCCAGCGCGATCTTCATTGTGCTGTTGATACTCGTCGCAGTATTCACTGACACGGTCGTCATCTCGACGTTCACGGGCGAGGATGCAGAGCCCCTACTTGCTCCCAAACACTTTGCCGCCGCGGACTTCCTGGCCACCGATGTAGGGGTATGGACGACAACGGAGCAGGGCAAATTCTACTCTCTCGGAGCAGACTACCTGGGACGCGATATTCTGAGTCGAACTCTGTATGGCACCCGCGTGTCTCTCACCGTCGCCTTTGTCGCCGCTTTCGTGAGTTTGGTGATAGGCGTAGCGTATGGCCTGATATCCGGCTACGCCAGCTCCCGTGTCGACAACTTCATGATGCGGCTCGTTGACTTCCTCTACGGGTTCCCCCTCATCGTTCTTATTATCCTGATGCAGGTGTATTTCAAGGCCCTGGCGCGCCGGGGCGGCGGCGGAGGCATTGCCGAGGCGTTCATTAACGTCGACAAAGCCATGGGCGGCATGTTCTTCCTGTTTATCGCCATCGGTGCCATCAACTGGTTGGGTATGGCGCGTATTGCCCGGGGTCAGACGCTATCGTATAAGGAAAAGGAGTTTGTCGAAGCCGCACGATCCATCGGTGCTCAGGATCGGCGCATCATTTTTACCCATATTTTGCCCAACATCCTGGGGCCGTGCATCGTGTATGAGACGCTTGCGATCCCCGGCTACATCTTCCTGGAGGCCTTCCTCAGCTTCATTGGCCTGGGCGTCAACCCGCCGACACCGAGTTGGGGGTTGATGATTTCTGAGACATACGGCGCCCTCCGGACTTACCCCCACGAGTTGTTCGTGCCGGCCGTGGCTCTGGTCCTCACAACGCTGGCGTTCAACTTCCTGGGTGATGGCTTGCGCGACGCCTTTGACCCGCGGTTCCATGGTGAGTAGCAGCGGGCTCTCACAAGAGCTTCCTTAGAGCTTCCTTGAAGAGAGCTTCCTTGAAGCTCACAGACGGGACAGCGTCTTCGGGTGCGGGGGTGTAGAGGAGCAGAGGGATGGCTAAGCTCCGCAGCAGTTCTAAATTTGGTTTAGATTCGAGTGTTGACCGTTCAAGAATCATGCTGAGTAGGCGTCAGCCGTATCGAAGTGTGATTCTTGAACGGTCAGCACGCTTCGATACGCCCGCTACTCAGCATGCTGACCGCCAAATTTAGAACTGCTGCTAAGCTCCGCGTCTTTCTTGACAGAAGTGTATCCCTATGCTAGACTTCGGCGCACTGTGACTTTGACCACGCGCGGCAGTGCCCCGGCAGCGTCTGACGTGAAAGAGATAGTTTGGGGTTCCCCGGTATGACAAGAAACCAATGGCTTGTAACAATTGGTGCAGTTATCGTTGTCTCCCTCTTGGCAGTCGCGTGCGTTGCCGTTTTGGCCCTCGGGATGCTGGCCGATCGTGGCGCCAGTACCCCGGCCTCCGGGCCGGCGGCCGAGCCCACAGCCCAGGTGACGACAGAGGTTCGCGAGGAGGCGGAACCCCCCTCATCGCAGGAAGAGTCTCCGCCGGCTCAGCAGCAAGAATCCTCGCCAACAGAGCCGCCGGCCTCCTCGGAATCGGCTGAGTCCCAAGAGCGACGCGAAGGCGGTACGCTAACGCTCGTTGGTGCAGACCCAGCCACCCTGGACCCCCACCTCGTGACAGATTTCGACTCGGCCACCTACATCGTCGAGATCTTCAGCGGCCTCGTGAGCCTGGACCCCGATCTACAAATCGTGCCCGACCTGGCGAAGGACTGGGACATTGACGAATCCGGAACCGTCTACACGTTCCACCTGCGCGAGGAGGCCCAGTTCCACGACGGAAAACCTGTCACCGCCCAACATTTCAAGTGGTCCTTCGAACGCGCGTTGGACCCCGCCACTGGATCGACCGTGTCGAGTCTCTATTTGAACGATATCGTGGGGGCTATGGACAAGCTCGAGGGCGAAGCCGATGAGGTGACGGGTGTTCAAGTGATCGATGACCACACGCTGCAGATTACCATCGATGCTCCCAAGGCCTACTTCCTGGCCAAACTCACCTACCCCACCGGCTTCGTCCTGGATCAGGAAAATGTGGAGAGCGGCGGCGACACGTGGACCGACCAGCCTAATGGCGCCGGGGCGTACCGCCTGCGGGAGTATCGCCTGGGCGAAGAGATCGTTCTGGAACGGAACCCGTTCTACTACGGTGAACCCAAGCCGGCCCTGCAGCGCGTCCGCTTCCTGCTCGCCGGCGGATCGGCGATGATTATGTACGAAAGCGGCGACATCGATGCCACACCCGTCGGCCTGGCCGACATCGAGCGTGTGCTGGACCCCACCGACCCTCTCAACGACGAACTGACCGTCGTGGCGCCCACCCTATCGACTTTCTACGTCGGGTTGGACAATGACATTCCACCGTTCGACGATCCGAAGATTCGTCAGGCACTGAACTACGCCATCGACAAGGACGTGCTGGCCAATGTGGTGCTGCGTCAGACGATCGTGCCGGCCGAGGGCGTGCTCCCACCCAAGATGCCGGGCTACAACCCCGAACTCGACGTCTACGATTTCGACATCGAGCGAGCCAAGGAACTCATCGCAGCGTCTTCCTACGGCAGTGTCGAGGACCTCCCCGACATCACGCTGACCACGTCTGGCGGCGGCGCCGAACCGGGGATTGTGGCGACAGCCGTGCTCGGCATGCTCGATCAGAACTTGGGCCTCGAGGTATCTGTGGAGCTGGTTGAATCCGCCATCTTTTTCTCGGAAGTGGGTGAAGGCAGTTATCAGATGTTCGTCCTCGGGTGGAGCGCTGACTACCCTGACCCCCAGGATTTCTTGGACATCATGTTCCACACCGCGAGCAGCAACAACCACATCAACTACTCGAACCCAGAGGTGGACGGGCTTCTTGAGGAAGCTCGCGTGGAGCAAGATCACGAGCAGCGCATGGCGCTGTACCAGGAGGTCGAGCGCATCATCATTGAAGATGCGCCCTGGATTCCGCTGTTCCACAGCGCTGAGTACTGGCTGACGAAGCCCTACGTCAAGGGGATGATCTATCCGCCGGCTGTGGTGCCACGGCTGAAGTACGTCTGGCTGGCGCAATGATCCGGCACTTACTGAGGCGTTTGTTGTGGCTCCCGGTGCTGCTGCTCATCGTGACGATGATCACGTACGCGCTGGGGTTCTACGGGCCGGGCGATCCGGTCAAGATTGTCATGGGGCAGCGCTACGATCCGGAAACGGCAGACCGCGTGCGCCATGAACTGGGCTTGGATCGTCCGTTTTTTATTCAATACGGCGACTATGTCTGGGGGTTGCTGCACGGCGATCTGGGTAAGTCAATCAAGTACCGCCGGCCAGTGATCGATTTGATCAAGTCGCGGCTGTGGGTCTCTTTTCAGCTCAACGCGGCAGCTCTGGTATTGGGCGTTTTTGCCGGCATTCCGCTGGGCGTGCTCGCGGCGATCCGGCATCACACGTGGGTGGACTACGTCATCGTCACCGGCACTGTGGCCGGCATCTCTTTCCCGACGTTTGTCGTGGCGCCCATCCTCTTGTGGTTCCTGGCCGCTCGATTTCGGATTCTACCACCAGGTGGCTGGGATGGCCTCCTGAGCACGAAAGCCGTTATGCCCATCATTGTCCTGACGATGGGCATCGTCGCAGTGTTCGTCCGGCAGACACGCGCCAACATGCTGGAGGTTGTTGGGCAAGACTACGTGCGCACCGCACGCTCGAAGGGCCTGGCCGAGCGTGCAGTCGTGATCGTCCACGCGCTGCGCAACGCGCTCATACCGCTACTCACCATCTTTGGGCTCATGGTGGGCGGCCTGGTGGGCGGTACGTTCATCGTCGAGACGATATTCGGGATTCCGGGCATTGGCCGGCTGGGTGTCCAGTCTTTCTTCGCCCGCGACTACCCGGTCATCATGGCGCTGACGACCCTGATTGCTGTCGCCTACGCGCTGGCCAACTTGTTTGTTGACCTAGGATATAGTATCATCGATCCACGCATTCGGTACGGGTAGCGATGGGAAGTGCTACGGAGAGTGCTCCCCGTCAGCCGGCGACAGCCCCGCGACGACAGTTCGGTGATGGGGCGGTGCAACACCGCAGCCGGTGGTGGAATTTCGGGAGCAGATTTGCCCGCAATCCGCTGGCCGTCGTTAGCCTGTTCATCGTGCTGGGTATGGTCTTCACGGGCACGTTTGCCCCGTGGTTAGCGCCCTACGATCCGACTGAAGTCAACTACACTGAAGTCGAGCAGATGCCGAACCTGCGGCACCCGCTGGGGACGGACGATCACGGGCGCGATCAGTTGAGCCGCGTGATTTGGGGCGCCCGGACGGCCATCATCGTGGCGCCGTCTGCTACCGTCGTCGGGTTGGTCTTGGGTCTGTTTTTCGGGTCCCTGGCCGGCTACTTCGGCGGTTGGATCGACAACGTAGTAATGCGGGTCACGGACGTCTTGTTCGCGTTCCCGGGACTGCTGTTTGCCATCTTGGTCGCTTCGACGATCCAGCCGCGGGTGGAAGCGTGGCTGATGACGTTTGAGAGTCTGGGGTCGTTTGTGAAGGCCGGCTATGCGGAGTTCCTGGTCGTGATCTTGGCGCTGAGCCTCGTCGGGTGGGCCGGCTTGGCCCGCCTCATCCGCGGGCAGATATTGCAGTTGAAAGAGGAGCAGTTTGTCGAAGCGGCCCGGGCGATAGGAGCAAGGTCGTCACGCATTATTTTGCGTCACCTATTGCCCAACGCCCTGGCGCCCATCATCGTATCGATCTCGATGGGTTTAGGGGGCGCCATTCTGGCCGAGACGACCCTAAGCTTTCTGGGGATTGGCATCAATCCGCCGACCCCGAGCTGGGGCGCCATGATCTACCAAAACTTCAACTTCTGGCGCCACCCGGCGGCACCGGTGTTGCTGTGGATTCCGGGCCTGATCGTCGCGTCTTTGGTATTTGCTTTCAACTTCATAGGCGATGGATTGCACGAAGCACTGAACCCACACCTGGACTAGCTGCAATGAGAACTGAGAGGCCTTGAGGATGAAGAGGCCTTGAGAGCGAAGAGTCTTAATCCATCATGAAGACGTTGACATTGCATTGTGAGATTTCTCCGAGTCGCGAAATCAATATCAAAGTACCTGACGAAGTGCCTCTGGGCCCGGCTGAGGTTGTTATCGTGATCGCTTCACCCGCTGAAGCCATCCGTGAATCAGCGGGCACGGCAGGCGACATGCTTCAGTCCCCGTTATTTGGATTGTGGGCTGACAGGGAGGATATCGGCGACAGCGTGGAATACGCTCGTCAGTTGAGAACCCAAGCAGAACAGAGAAACCATGGCTGAGCCCGATGCGCTGCTTGACTCTGACACCGATTATGCTTAATTGTCGGTTAGCATCCTGAGTAGGTCGAAACGAAGTGGAGATCGTATCGAAGGGTGCGGCTCAAGCAACGCCTCGAGGCAAACCCGCACCCTTCGATACAGCTTTCGCTTCGCTACAGCTTACTCAGGATGCTGGTCAAC
>JAANWY010000092.1 GCA_018263655.1 Anaerolineales bacterium
CTGATGCTGCGGAGGAACCGGTGACCTCGCCTCCGCCCCTCCGCCCCTCCGCACCCCTGCCCCCCCGCACCCTAGCTCCCTTGCTCCTCATACCACGGCACGTCCTTGGCTTCGAGCCACGTCATCATGTTGCGGAGTTCGCGGCCGACTTGCTCGATGGGGTGGTCCATGTCTTCGCGGCGCCAGCGGTTGAAGTTAGGCCGGCCGGCTTTGTTTTCCTCAATCCACTCCTGGGCGTAAGTGCCGTCCCGGATGTCCTCTAACATCTGCCACATCGTCTCACGTGTTTCGTCGGTGATGACCTTCGGGCCGCCGGTGTAGTCGCCGTGCTCGGCGGTGTCGGACACCGAATAGCGCATGTAGGTCAGTCCACCCTCGTACATCAGGTCGACGATGAGCTTCAGCTCGTTGAGGACCTCGAAGTAGGCAATCTCGGACTGGTAGCCGGCTTCGGTCAAAATCTCGAAGGCAGCCTTCACCAACGCTGTCACGCCGCCACACAGAACCACCTGCTCGCCGAACAGATCCGTTTCCGTCTCTTCGTCGAAGGTGGTCTCGATCACGCCGGCCCGCGCACAGCCCAGGCCAGCCGCGTAGGCCAGGGCGTTGGCCCTGGCTTCACCCGACGGATCCTGGTGCACAGCCAAGAGGGCCGGAACCCCCTGACCTTCCTGGTAGAGTTCACGCAGCCGATGCCCAGGCGACTTAGGCGCTATCATGCTGACGTCGACGAAGTCCGGCGGCACGATCTGCTCGTAGCGGATGTTGAAGCCGTGAGCGAACATCAAGGTGTCACCCGGCTCCAATCCTGGCTCGACCGCCTCCTCGTACAGCGCCGGCTGGGTCGGATCCGGCGCCAGCATGATGACGACGTCGGCCTCCGTTGCAGCGTCGGCAGCTGTCGCAACCCGTAGGCCGTCGGCCTCAGCTTTGGGCCAGGATGAACTACCCGCGTATAGGCCAACAATCACGTCAACGCCTGAATCGTGCAAGTTCAGCGCGTGGGCGTGGCCCTGACTGCCGTAACCGATGACGGCCACAGTCTTGCCGTCAAGCCGGCTCAGATCAGCATCTTTGTCGTAGTACACGTTTGCCATGTTAGTCTCCTTGTCCGTTAGTCGATTAGTCGATTGGTCGGGTAGTCGGGTAGTCGGTTGGTCGGTTGGTCGATTAGTCGATTGGTCGGTTAGTCGGCTAGTCACGCAGTTATTGGACTACCCGACTACCCAACTACCCGACTACCCAACTACCCGACTACCCAACTACCTGACTATGAAACGCTCTTCAGCGCCGGCCGGCGGCCGTTCATGGTCGGCACACTCTTTTCGCCCCGGACCATAGCGACGCGCCCGGTACGCACCATCTCGACGATGCCAAAAGGGTTGAGCAAATCGATCATCGAGTCGATTTTCTCTTCGGTACCCGTGACCTCCACAATGAGCGATGTCTGGCTGACATCGACAATCTTGCCCCGGAAGATCTGCGTGATCTGGTTGATCTCGGCCCGAGCCGTGGCATCGGCCTTCACCTTGATAAGCGCTAGATCACGCGTCACTGCCCGGTCCGGCGTGACATCTTGGACACTGATCACGTTGACCAGCTTATTGAGATTCACTTCGACCAGATGGGCGTTCGTCCGATCAGCGTCAACGACAATCGTCATGCGCGAGACGCCCGGAACACTGGTGTGTCCTACAGTCAGGCTCTCTATGTTGAAGTTCCGTCGACGGAACAGGCTGGCGACACGGTTCAGAACGCCAGGCTTATCCTCTACCAATGCAACGAGTGTGTGGTCCATTTTTTCGCCTCTCTTTTCGTGTTTATGTCTCGTGTTTATGTCTCGTGTTTATGTCTCATGTTTATGTCTGCCCTTATCCTAGCTCCGCACCGAGGCCGGCGATGTGCTCGGCGTGGGACGCCGGATCATCTTGTCCAAATCGGCGCCGGACGGCACCATGGGGTAGACGATGTCGGCTTTTTCGACCACAAAGTCAATCAAGAACGGCCCCGCTGTTTCCCGAGCCTGCCGCACAGCGGCTTCGACGTCTTCACGTCGGTCAACCCGCAGAGCGGGGACGCCATAGGCTTCAGCCAGCTTAACGAAATCGGGGTTCACCAGCGGGGTTTCCGCGTACCGCTCTTCGTAGAAGAACTCCTGCCACTGCCGCACCATCCCCAGATAGGCGTTGTTGATGATAGCGATGTTGACGTCCACATTTTCCTGAACAGCAGTAGCCAATTCTTGATTGGTCATCTGGAACCCGCCGTCGCCCACGATGGCCCACACTTCCTCGTCGGGCTGGCCGAACTTAGCGCCCACGGCGGCCGGAAAGCCGAACCCCATCGTGCCGAGTCCGCCAGACGTGAGGAGGGTGAACGGTCGCTCGTGATGGTAGTACTGAGCCTCCCACATCTGGTGTTGCCCGACGTCGCTCACTGTGATAGCATCGCCATTGGTGTACTCCCAGATATCGCGGATCACGTGGGCCCCCAGCAGCTCGCCGTTGGCCTCCTGATAGATAATATCGCGGGATCGGGTGTCGGCCTGCCATTCGTCGATCTGGGTCAGCCACGTCGATCGATCACAGCTCTCGACCAGTGGATTCAACTGCTGCAAGACGGCCTTCAGATCACCGACGATGCCGAGATCCACGGGGACGTTCTTGTTGATTTCCGAAGCATCGATCTCGATGTGGATCTTCTTGGAGTCAGGCGCATACGTCTGCAAGTTACCGGTGACACGGTCATCGAAGCGCATACCGAAGGCCAAAAGCAAATCGGCCGATTGGATAGCCTGGTTCACATAGGCTTCGCCATGCATGCCCATCATGCCCAGATTCATCCGGTGCGAAGCCGGCATATTGCCGATACCCAGCAGGGTCTGGGAAACGGGGACGTTACCCCGCTCGGCGAACTCGCGCAGCTCCTGCATGGCGCCCGACATGAGCACGCCGTGGCCGGCCAGCACCAGCGGGCGCTCCGAGGCGTTGATCATCTCGGTGGCGCGCTGCACCTCTTCAGGAGAGGCTTCGCTGGGGGGCGCGTAACCTGGCAACTCGAGATCCTCTTCAGGATATACGAAGTCCGTCTCGGCGACCTGGACATCTTTACAAATATCGATGAGGACGGGACCGGGCCGGCCGGTGCGTGCGACGTGGAAGGCTTCGCGGATGATGTATGCCAGATCGTCGACATCGGTGACCAGGTAGTTGTGCTTGGTGATGGGTAGGGTGACGCCGGTGACGTCGGTCTCCTGGAACGCGTCGCCGCCGAGGGCTGTCGTGGGGACCTGTCCGGTGAAGCAGACCATGGGGGATGAGTCCATCATGGCCGTGGCGATGCCGGTGACCAGGTTGGTGGCGCCGGGTCCGCTGGTGGCCATGGCCACACCCACTTTGCCAGTGGTGCGGGCGTAGCCATCAGCCATGTGCGCGGCGCCCTGTTCGTGGCGCGCCAGCACATGGTGAACGAAATCGTACTGGGTCATCGCGTCATAGGTCGGAAGAATTGCTCCGCCCGGGTACCCAAAGACCACCTCGACACCTTCCCGCTCGAGACATTCCCAGATAATTTGTGCTCCGCTACGTCGCATGTCGTTACCTCCTTTAGGGCTGGGGATCCAATTGATCCCACAATTGACCGCAAAAACGAAACGCCCTCATCCCGAGCAGGTGAGCAGGGGTGTGGGGTACAGGAATGAAAAATCGACGCTCCGTGGCGTGTGGATTTTTCACCCTTGCCCCCCGGCCCCCGCGCCCCCTCGCTCAGAGGTGAAGGCGTCGGCGCCTTGTGACTCAATGCAAGTCGATTTGGCAAATCGATTTGGCAAATCGACCTACAAAGGTTGAGTTAGTAGCCGACACGTCCTGGTGCCGGGCTGCCGGCCGAACCGGCGGTGGCACCGCTGTGTGCCACGCAGGTCGACTTGCCAAATCGACCCATTGTACCCAATCAAAAAGGCCTCCCGTCTGGGAGGCCTCTAAGTTTCGGCTTTGGTGTAGGCACTACACCTTATCCAGTCCTCCCAAACGGGTTTAGCCCCTCGGTAATGACGAGGAGCTCGATAAGGACGACAACGATAAGGCCTAGCCGGTTGATCATCAGTTGATCTCGATCTCTTTACCTGTTGTGATTCTCTGTCGCAACTTGCCAATCATTCTAACACATTATTGAGGATTTGTCAACCCACCGTCCCGGCGTTCCCCATAACTTGGATGCCAAAATGATACTTTGAGAGTAAGCGTTCAGCCACCCTTGCGAAGGTTGGGAGTAGCCTTGGCAAGAGACCGGCTTTTCGACTGGCGGGGGACCTTTCAACCCGAATGTAACTGGCAAACCTTCGCAAGGGTCCCCACTATGGGGATTCCAGAATTTAAAACCTCCCAAAGACCCAAAGATTTATGAGGGAAATGGGCCATTTTTGGGAGGTTTATTTCCCTGGAAGTCCCTATCTGAACGGTTACCTTTGAGATTCACGACCAAAGATGGTATGATCATCGTTTCGGCCACTAGCCATAACCGCTGGATTTGGCAATCCAGCGGGAGCAGGCGGAAGCCAATGGCCGAAACGATGATCAAGGCCGGCACGTACAACCTAACTTGACCCTGGACAATCACAGCCGGCTAACAATGTTCGGAGGCAGAAGGATTTATGATCTCCAAGAACTCCCCCACCACCTCTGGATCGAAATGCTGGCCGGCCTCCTCGTGGATGTGCTCGACGGCGTCCTCCTCCGACCAGGCATCGCGGTACGGGCGGTCGGAGGTGAGGGCATCGTAGACGTCCACCACGGCGAAGATGCGCGCCGGCAGGGGGATGGCTTCGCCCTTCAGCCCCTGCGGGTAGCCGGCGCCGTCCCACCGCTCGTGGTGATAGTAGGGGATGTCGAGCGCCGGGCGCAAGTAGGGGATGGGGCGGAGCATTTCATAGGCATGGACCGGGTGCTGGCGGATGATGTCCCACTCGTCGTCGGTCGGTGAGCCGGGCTTGAGTAGGATGCTGTCGGGCACCCCCATCTTGCCGATGTCGTGGAGCAACGCGCCGCGGCGGACGTGGACCAGTTCTTCCTGGCTCACCCCCATGGCGCGGCCCAGGCGCACCGTCATCTCGGTGACGCGCCGGCTGTGGCCCTCGGTCTCGTGGTCGCGCAGTTCCAGGGCGTGCGCCCAGCCCTCCAGGGTGGTGTCGTAGGCCTGGGTCAGTTCTACGTTGGAGTGCTGAAGATCCTCGAACAGCTCGGCGTTGTCGATGGCGATGGCCGCCTGTGTCGACAGGGTCTCCAAGAAATCCACCCACTCCTCACTGGGATGAAGCGGCGCGCGGTGGAAGACTTCCAGCACCCCTTTGATCTTTCCTTTGGCGATGAGGGGCACGCCGAAGTACGAGATGAAGCCCTCACCATCCAATAGCGGGGCGCGCTCAAAGGCATCCTTGTCCTGGCGTAGATCGGCGATGTTGATGATCTGTTGCTCCAACGCGGCGCGGCTGGCGAGACCCTCTCCCAGCCGCAGATGGGTGTGCCGGAGGGCGGCGGTACGGAAGCCGCGCCCGGCGGCGTATTCCAGCCTCTGCGTGTGGGGGGTGAACAGCAACACATCGGCGGCATCCACGTGCAGTTGGGTAGTGACCTGATTGAGGAGGATGTCGAGGGTGACGCCCAGGTCCAGACTGGCAGTAATGGCCGCGTCAACCTCGTGCAGGGCCCGCAGGTATTCCAGGCGTCGCTGGGTCTGGGCGAACAGCCGGGCGTTCTCCAGGGCGATGGCCGCCTGGTCGGCGAAGGCGGTGAGCAGCGCCAGGTCGGAAGGGGTAAAGGGGCGTTCCTCACCCAGGCGGGTGACGGTCATCACCCCGACAACGCGCTCGTGCACCTTCAAGGGGGCCAGGGCCAGGGTCTCCTGCTCCACCGGCGTTCCGGGCATTTGCATCGCCCGTGGATCACCCAGGGCGGCGTTGATGATCTCCGGTTCACCGTTCAAGGCCACGTGACCCGTAAGCCCCTGGCCCAGTTTGAGGCGCGTCGCCAGGGCCGCCTCTGCCCGCTCGTGGAGGGCCACGACACAGCGCAGCGTCTCCCCATCGGGCTCGATCAAATGGATGCGGCTGCCATCGGCTTTGAACAGAGCCTTGGCCTGGCTGGCGATGGTCTCCAGAACAGCCTCCCGCTCCAGAGAGGAGATAGCGTGGGCCGTGGCCAGCAGCGCGGCGGTCTCATCGGCGCGGCGGCGGATCTCGTCGAACAGCCGCGCGTTTTGGATGGACAGGCCGATCTGATTGGCCACCGGACCGAGCAACGCGGCGTGCTCCACGCCGTAGGCATCGAGCTGGTAGCTCTGCACCTCCAACAGCCCTATCACCTGGTCCTGCGCAACCATCGGCACGTACATAGCTGCCCCGGTAACATGTTCGTCTTTGGAAACGCCGACGCGTACCCCACCACCATCTCTTGCTTTTTCAAGAACTGATGGGTAATCTGTTATGATCTCGGGCTGGCGGGTGGCGATGGCCCGCACACGCCCCTGCGTCGGCTCCATATCCACATCCAGCGGTGGGAACCGCGCCGCATCTATCAACTCCCCCTCGTCCAGCATGAACTCGGCCTGCAGGGTGCGGGTCGTCGGGTCGTACAGGGAAATGCCGAAATTTGGGCTGTCTACAAGTTGGGCTACGTGCTCGTAGGCGATGCGATAGATTCGCGCCAGTTCGAGCGTCCCGGCCAGAGCCCGTCCCATCCGGTTGAGGACGCTCAACTGGCGGTGGCGCTGGCGCAGCGCCTCCTCCGCCCGCTTGCGCTCGGTCAGTTCTTGCTGAACCGCCTCGTACAAGCGGGCGTTCTCGAGGGCGGCAGCGGCGTGGTTGGCGAACGCACGTAGCGCCTCGGCGTGGGCCTGGCTGAAGAAGCCGGGGGTGACGCTATCCACGCTGAGGAAACCGATCACCTCATCGTGCACGATGATGGGCGCGGCCGCGTACGAGCGCAGCCACTCGTGCACCTGGACCCAACCAGGATAGGTAGTGACATCGGGAATAGCCAATGGTTCTCTACTCTCCGCCATTTGCCGAAGACCAACTAACTCAGAAAAGTCAAGCTCAAGTGTGGAAAACAAATCATCCGCGTCGAAGCGCTCGTAGCCGCGCCAGCGTACAGCGCGTACCTGGTCGCCCTCGATGAGCATGATGTTGGCGGCGTCGTTGGGAACGACGTAGCTGACCTCATCCAGGATGCGGTCCAGCACCCGGTCGGGGTCAAGGGTGGCGGTCAAAGCGGCGGCTGCCTTCTCCAGCGACTGGGCCCGCCTCCGCTGCTCCCGCTCGGCCTCGTACAGCCGGGCTTGCTCGACGGCCACGGCCACCTGGTCGGCGATGGTGGAGAGCAGCAGTTCCTCATCCTCGCCGTAGGCGTAGGGGCGGTAGTCCTGCACGCAGATGACGCCCATCAACCGCTGGCCGATCAGCATCGGCGCCCCCAACCAGGATGCAGGGAGCTTCATCGTCCCCCACACCTCTGGCGACGGCAGGCGATCCCGTTCTTGTTCCATGTCCCGAATGAGCAAGGATTTCTTCTCGGCGACGACGAGGGAGGTTAAACCGGCCTCCAGGGGCTGCCGTCCCGCAGGCTCTCGCACTCCTTCATCCACCTGGATGCGGAAGTCCAGTTCGTTGGCCTCTTCGTCGTAGAGGGCGATGAAGAAGGCGTCTGCGTGGAAGATAGAGTCGATCTCCTGATACACCGTCTCCATCAGGTCATCCAACTCCAGAATAGCGCCAACAGCGCTGGCGATGCGGTTGACTACCGCCAGCCGCTCGGCGCGGCTGCGGGCATCATCGTACAGGCGGGCGTTGCGGATGGCGATGGCCGCCTGGTTGGCAAACAGGCTCAGCAGTTCGGCATCGGCCGGGGAGAAGGTACGTGGAGAGGCTACACTAACTTCCAGCACCCCCAGGAACTCCTCTCCCCAACGAACCGGCACGCCCATCACCGCCTGGAAAGGGTAGCTCTCCCAACCAGCCGCCCGTCCCTCCCACTGGTGATAGTCGTTCACAATCAGCGGCTCGCCGCTCTCCCAGACCTTGCCGCACAGGCCCTCGCCTCGGTGTAGGAACGATGCAGGAGGCGGCTGATCGAGACCGACAGAGACGATCCACTCCAGCATGTCAAGATCTGGCCGGTAGAGGTCAATGGCGCCTAAGTAGCCTCCCAGCAGTTCAACGGCCCGCGAGACGATTGAGCGGAGAAGGTCATCCAGGTCCAGCTCGGCAGCGAGCCCCAGCTCCACCTCCCGCAGCGCCTCCAACTGGGCCGCATGCTGGTGCAGCGACTCCTCCGCCTGCTTGCGCTCGGTGATGTCTTGGAAAGTGCCAGACAGCCTAACTGCCCTTCCGTCCTCGCGGTGTGCTCTTCCCCTGGTACGGACCCAACGGCGATTGCCTTTGGCCGTGATGATTTGCAGTTCTAAATCCCAAGGCTCACCAGTTTCGATGGCTCCCTGTACCGCCTGCTCAATGATGGGGCGATGTTCGGGAGTGTAGAAGCTGAAACCTGTCTCGAAGGTCGGATTGTAGTCAGGGGCGACCTCACAGATGCGAGAGACCTCTTCTGTCCAAGTCCGCTCACGGGTTTCGAGATCGAGTTCCCACCCCCCAACCTTGGCTAACTTCTGGGTCTCGTTCAGGATGGCCTCGCTTTTCCGCAGCGCGTCCTCCGCCCGCTGCTTCTCGAGGGCCTCCCTGATGGTGGCCAACACGGCATCCATGTTCAAGGGCTTGGTGACGTAGGCCGAGGCCCCCTCGTTTAGCGCTTGCACCGCCGTTTCCGCAGAGGCGTAGGCGGTGACCATGATCACCACCATGTCAGGGTGCAGCTCCTGCAAAGGCGCGATGAGCTCTACCCCCTCCATGTCGGGCAGCCTGATGTCCAGGAGGGCCAGGTTGAAGAATCTCGCCTGCGCCTTCTCTGTGGCCTCCCGCCCCGTCCCAGCCGTCTCCGTCTCATAGCCGGTCTTGTCAAAGATACGCGTCAGGCTTCTACAGGAGCTCTCATCGTCGTCAACGATCAAGATACGAGGTGTGTCTTCCATGTCATGCCTCCCCAATGTGCGATGTGGGCTATCACCATCTCACCCTATCTCTTCCGCCCCTCTGCTCTTTTGTCGGAGTAGTGTTGGTAGTCGCCTGGCCCCTTATCTTTGGCGCGATACATGGCGATGTCGGCGTTCTTCATCAGGACATCACCATCCTCACCGTCGTCGGGATAGAGTGCAATCCCAATGCTGGTGGTGACGTGGAATTCATGGCCATCCAGGACAAATGGCTTCTGAAAGCCTTTCAGGATCTTTTCGGCAACCTTGGCTGCATCTCCCGCCTCAGCCACTTCTGGCAATATCAGTGTGAATTCGTCGCCCCCCATACGAGCGACGGTATCGCTCTCACGCACAAGGCTCGCCAATCGCTCGCCAACAACTTGCAGCAATTCGTCCCCCACGCTGTGCCCCAGCGTATCGTTGACCTCCTTGAAGCGATCCAGGTCGAGCAACATCAGGGCCAGCGGTTCCTGATTGCGATGGGCGCGGGCCATCGCTATGTTGAGGCGGTCGTTGAACAGCCGCCGGTTGGGCAAGCCGGTGAGGGTGTCGTGGGTGGCCATGTGGGCGAGTCGCTCCTCTATCCGCTTGCGCGCGGTGATGTCGCGGACGATGCCCTCGACGGCCACTCGCTTACCAGATTCGTCAAAGACAGGGACGAGGTTCTGCTCCGTCCATACTACGTGCCCGTCCTTGTGCATAATGCGAAGCTCACAACGAGTTGGCCCCCTATTCAATCGCTGATCTAGATCAGCCAGCTTGGGCTGGTCACCAGGATGTACGCGACTTGGGCTAAGGTTCGGATCCGTATAGTACTCCTCAGGCGTAAAGCCCGAAATGGGGAGGCAGGCTGGACTGATGTATTCCAGTCCGCTCGGACCAGAGCGAAAGATGATGTCAGGTGAGTGCTCTGCCAGCCGGCGGAACCGCCCCTCACTCTCCCGCAGCGCTTCTGCGGCCTGGTGACGCTCCACCGCCCTTCGAACGGTCAACAAAAGCTGTTCCACATCGTAGGGCTTCTGGAAGTAGGCGAACGCTCCCAGGTTGACCGCTTCGATAGCCGTCTCTTGGGATGCGTAGCCGGTGAGCAGGATACATTCTGGGGCGGATGGCAGGGCTTTGAGGACGCCTAAAACTTCCAGGCCCGAGACGCCCTCCAGTTTCAGGTCGATCAAGGCCGCCACGGCTGAATTCTCCGCACACCACTCGATGGCCGTCTGGCCTCCTGCGAAAGGCGCGGGAGCAAAGCCGCGCCTCGCCAGGATATCGCAGAGCGTCTTGCGGAAACCTGAATCGTCGTCAACAATGAGAATGGAAAGTTTGTCGTTTTCGGTCATGGTTGTTGAAACTGGTGATATCGGGCCCGGGTGATGGCCAGGATCAGGTCATTGGGCTCGGTCAGGAGACCTTCGCCCATCACTGAGGTCGTTCGTGTTTTTCATACAAACGCCCTTTCACATCTTCGCTTCATCGACGATGGGCAGGAATACACGAAAAGTGGTTCCCTTGCCGGGCATGCCTTCACTTTCCACTCGAATCTGCCCGCCATTGGCCTCCACCAACTTCTTGCTGATCGCCAGCCCCAGGCCGATGCCCTTGGCCTTGGTGGTGAACAGCGGCTCGAAGATTTTGCCCATGTTCTCAGGCGCAATGCCGGCGCCCGTATCGCGAATGCGGATGGCAATCATCGGTGTGTCGGAATTATCGATTGACAATTCACAATTCTCAATTGTCAGTCGACCCCCCTCCGGCATGGCCTGATAAGCGTTGATCACCAGGTTGGCCAGCACCTGTTCGATCTGGCGGGGGTCTACGAAAACGGGCGGCAGGTCTTCTGGAACGTCCACCTTGAGAGTCACATCCTCTGGGGGTGGATTACGCTCGATCACCCTGGCAACCAGTTTGGAAACCTGGGATGGGGTGCGGTTTGCTGACTTGGTGCGGGCAAGATCGAGCAGGTCGGAGATAATGCTGGCAGCATTTTTCGCCTCGGCGTCGATCAGATGCAGGTATTCTTGGGTTTTGGCATCGGCGTCTGACAACACCATGTTCAGGTAGTAGACGGCATTAGTGATTACCCCGAGGGGATTGCGCAGTTCGTGGCCGACGCCGCCGGCCAGTTCCCCCAGCGCGGCCAGCTTCTCCCGGCGGATAAGTTGATCCTGAGCATCGCGCAGCTCCTGGGTGCGCTCTTCCACCATCTCCTCCAGCCGCTCGGAGTATTCCTCCAGCGCCTCCTCCGCCCGCCTGCGCTCCGCCACCTCTTGCTCCAAATCACTGTGAGCGCGGGCGTTTCTTACGGCGGCGGAGGCATGCGCGGCAAAAGTCTCAGCCAGGGCCAGGTCTTCTTCGCCAAAGGGCACGCCCAACCGGTTGAGGCACATCGCGCCGAGAACATCGCGCCCAATGACAAAAGGCGCGACGAGAACCCGCTCATCCTCGTACACTGGCGTGCCCGGAATGTATTGTCCTACGTCGCCGGCAGAAACATCATTGAAGATCAATCCCCGCCGGGCATGGACGGCCTGACCGGTCAAGCTGACATTTGCGTCAAGCGGGGCGTTCAGGATTTCTTCTTCGACGTGCGGTTCGATGGCAACGACGGGGGTAAGCGTTTCCCCATCTTCTTCCAGCAGATAGATCGCGCACCCATAGGCATCCAGGATTTCTTTGGCTCCCTGGCCAACACGGTGTAACACAGCGTTGACGTCAAGGCTCTCGACCAGGGGCCGGGCAGCCTCGATTAGACTTTCCTGCTGGCGCGTTTTCGTCTGTAGCGCTGCTTCCGTCCGCCGATGCCCGGCGATTTCCGCGTGCAGTTGCTCATTCGCCTCCTTGAGTCGGGCTGTTTGTTCTTCCACCGTCTCCCCGAGGCGTTCCCGGTACTGCCGTAACTCATCCTCATCCTGTTTGCGGCGAATCGCATTCTCGATGGTTACAGGCAGAAGCGCAAGATAGTCACGGGCCTGGTCCTTGATCAGGAAATCGAAAGCGCCGGCCTTCATCGCCTGGACTGCCACGGCCTGATTGGCCGCACCGGTGATGAAAATGCAGGGCGTTTCCCCCACGTGTTCCTGAACCTCCAGCCCGGAGCCGTCCGGCAGCCGGTAGTCGATCAGGGCCAGATCGAGCCGGCCCTCCTTCAGCCGGGCGACGGCCTCGGCCACCGTCTCGGCAATCACCAAGTCGTACGGCAGCCCCTCTTGCCGCACCAACCGCTCGACCGCCATCCGGTCGGCCCGATCATCTTCGACCAACAAAATACGAACGGATTCTTGGCCCATAAAATCCCCTTTCTGGATTTCAGATTTTAGATTTGAGATTTCAGATTTGCTCTCGGTTGCAGGTTTCAATCTCCAATCTCCAATCTCAAATCCTTCGTTGGGCGAAGGTCTCTGACCGAGCCCGAAGACCCATCGGCTGCGGTCAGAGACCTTGCCGAACAGTTGAGTTCACTTACCGGATCCGAAATTCTTGCTTTTTGTGCAAGGGTCTGATCGATAAGATACTACGGTAGTTCGCTCAGCGTCCAGTAGAGATCAAAGATGGTGATGGCCTCGGCGAACTTCTCGAATGTGACCGGTTTGACAATGTAGCCGGCCACGCCGTTCTGGAAACTGGTTTCGATGTCCGACTCCTCGGCGGAGGTGGTGAGGACCACGATCGGGATGTCGCGCAGGTCGGGGTCGCTTTTGACGATCTGCAACAGCTCCAGGCCGCCCATGCGCGGCATCTTGAGGTCCAGCAGGATCAGGCCGGGGCGGGGGGACGAGGCCGGGTCGGAAAAGTCGCCTTCGTGGCGCAGGAAGGCCAGCGCCTCTTCGCCATCCCCGACCACGTACAGCGAGTTGGTGATTCTGTTCTGTTTGAACGCCCGTTGGACGGCCATGACGTCCACCGGGTCGTCTTCTGCCAACAGGATGGTGGCTCGCTCTCTCACAATTTCCTCCATCTACTCTTTCTTGGGCCAGGTGAAGCGGAAGGTCGCACCGCGCCCCACCTCGCCGTCCGACTCGACCCAGATTCTTCCTCCCCGCCCCTCGACGATCTTCTTGACCAACGCCAGGCCGATGCCGGTGCTATCGACATCGCTATGGGAGTGAAGGGATTGGAACATCTGGAAAATACGCTCGTGGTGGCGCGGCTCGATGCCCAACCCATCGTCGCTCACAGAAAACTCCCAGACTGCGCCCGCGTCACGACATCCCACCTCCACCCTCCCCTGGGGGCCCGGGTGGTACTTGACCGCGTTCCCGATCAGGTTCTGAAAGACCTGGCTCAGCCGCAGTTCGTCGGTTTGCAGAGCCGGCATGGGTGGCACCACCGTGACGTGGATGTGGTCCGGCGGGTTCACCGAGTCGATGACGCGCACCAGCAGCGCCCCTACGTCCACCGGTACGACCGGGGCGCGGACACGTCCGACGCGCGAGTATTCGAGCAGTCCGTCGATGAGCGCGTCCATGCGCTGCACCCGCTCGCGCAAAAGCTGCATCTGCTCACGCTGATCTTGCTCCAGTTTCCCTTCCAGGTCCTCCTCCAACCACTCCGACAGGCTGGCGATGCCGCGCAGGGGCGCTTTCAGGTCGTGCGAGACGACGTAGGCGAAGGAGGCCAGCTCCTTGTTGCTGCGCGCCAGGTCATCGTGCGCTTCCCGCAGACGGGCGACCATCGTGTTGAACGACTCGGCCAGTTGTCCCACTTCGTCCAGTTGGCTGACCGGCACAGTCGTGTCCAGGTCACCGCCGGCCACCCGACGGGTCGCTCGTTCCAGCCCGCGCAGCGGCAGCAAGAAAGCGCGCGTCAGCGGCGCAGTGACGACTGCGCCCAGCAGGAGGAGTACCCCCATGCCGGCCAGCAGGGTGGCGCGCAGCCGTGCAACGCCGGCAAGCGTTTCCGCCTCGTCCTGCTTCACCACCACGCCCCAGCCGGTGGCTTCAATAGGTCGATACGCCGCGATCACCTGCACGCCGCGATAGTCGGGCGCGTGCGTCACGCCGGATTGGCCGGCGGTGGCATGGATCATCGGCTTGGCTCGTTCGCCGCTGGCCGGGGCCGGCGCAATGTTGCTCAGGTTCGGATCGAAGCGCAGCGGGGCCAGGAAATGGACCTCGTCGCCCCGGCGCACGCCCAGCACGGTCTCGCCCGTCGCCCCCAGGCCGGTACGATCGCCGGTGATGGCCAGCAGTTGGTGGGCATCGAAACGAAGTATCAGGACGGCAATGGTGTTGCCCTGGGCATCACGCAGCGGGTGAGAAACATCAAGATAGACCTTCCCCGACTCGACAACGGGGTCAGCAACGTAAGGGTTTAGTTGCCCCTCGGTGAACGCCGGCGAATCCACAAGCGGCCGGCCTTCTTGCATGGCATCCGTGGCAGCGATGACTGTTCCGGTAAGGTCCACGACCTCGGTCGATTGGTTGTACAGATAGGCGGGTTGTTCACGGCGCATCCTGGCAACCAGCGCGTCGTGGAGCACTGTCCGTTCCGGCTCGCCGGCTGCCAGCAGCGCCTCCACCTCGGCCACCAACCACGGATGTGCAAAGGATGCTGCGTCATCCAGGTAGTCGTCCAACTGAATCTTGATGGCGACCTGCCGGGCGGCGGCCAGCGCCTCCAAATTGGCGACAGCCGATTCTTGCAGCCAGTCGCGGGTCAGTTGGAACACCGTCAGCCCCAGCGCCGCCGTAAACACCGCCAGCATGGCCAGCACCAGGACGGTGATCTGCACCGCCAGGGATCGGAGTTGAAATCGTGATCGCATAACGCCCCCTTTTCCGTTTGGCCCCCTCCATCTCTACAGATGACCACATCGAGCCCTACCTTCTGAACTACAAATTGCTAATCCAAGATCTACCTGAAAAGTACTTGTTTAGCGTAGCTACCAGAAACCAGGTTTTTCGATGGCTGAACAACCTTTGGGCCAATAGAAGGAAGCCGGCACTTGTCAATAACTTGGTCAAATGAGCGAAAAAACCTGGTTTCTATCGTGATGCTAAGGATTGAGAATCAAATAACTTCCCCAATTGAAGCTGAAAACTCGAGTAATTCAACGGCAAAATGGGTAAGTTGTTTAATCCTTAGCCCTAAACACGTACCTCTGAAGAATTATACGCGTGTGGCCAAAATCCAATATCTTTCAAACAAGCTTTCTAGCTTGATTTTCGATCATTCCCTGTGGACATAAGCACGGACCGCAGCCGAAAGTAGCGTAAGGAGGAAATCGATATCCAGCGGCTTGGTCAACACCGTTTTGATTCCCTCCTCCAACCCTTCCTGGATGATGTCGTCGGCGGCATAGGCGGTCATCAAAAAGGTAAGCGGGAGCGTGCCTGTTTTCCGGATTTCCCGGTAGAGCTCCACGCCGTTCAAGTCCGGCATTCTGACATCCGTCAGCATGATGTCGACCGGCTGATCGTGTAGTATTTTCAAAGCCTCTGCCCCAGAATAGGCGGCATGGACCACATAGCCCTTGGCCGCCAGGACATCGGCCAGGGTTTTGGTCATGGACGGGTTGTCATCGACGATGAGAATGTGGGCTTGTGCGGTCACGATTTGTCCTTGTACACTGGCAAAGAAAGGGTGAAGGTGGTACCCGTTCCGTACTCACTATCAACTTCGATCCGGCCTCTGTTCGCCTCCACCAATTTCTTGCTGATCGCCAGCCCCAGGCCGATGCCCTTGGCTTTGGTGGTGAAGAGCGGCTCGAAGATTTTGCCCATGGTTTCGGGGGCCATGCCGGTTCCAGTATCGCGCACGCATAAGGCAACCATTGGTGTGTCAGAATTGCTGATTGACAATTCACAATTCTCAATTGTCAATCGACCCCCCTCCGGCATGGCCTGATACGCATTGGTGACCAGGTTGGTCAGCACCTGCTTGATCTGGTTAGGGTCTACGAAAACGGGCGGCAGGTCTTCTGGAACGTCCATCTCGAGAGCCACACCCTCAGGAGCGGGATGTTGGGAGATTACGGCGTCCACTAGCTCAGAAACTTTGGCGGGAGAGCGGTCTATCGACTTGATGCGGGCGTAGTCGAGCAGGTCAGAGACGATCTTGGCAGCATTTTTCGCCTCGGCGTCGATCAGTTGCAGGTATTCTTGGGTCTTGGCGTCGGCGTCTGACATCACCATGTTCAGGTAGTAGACGGCATTAGTGATCACCCCCAAGGGGTTGCGCAGTTCGTGACCCACGCCGCCGGCCAGCTCCCCCAGCGCGGCCAGCCGTTCCTGGCGGAGGAGTTTTTCCTGGGCATCGCGCAGCTCCTGGGTGCGCTCTGCTACCATCTCTTCCAGTTGCTCGGAGTGTTCCTTCAGTGCTGCCTCTGCCCGCTTGCGCTCAGTCATGTCAATGAGTGTACTTTGCATTCCGACTACGTCACCTTGGGCATCGGTCAGTGGTCTGGAGTTGTTCAATACTGTAATAATCCTACCATCTTTCCGCTTTAGTTGGTGTTCGTAATTGACTATCCTTTCGCCTGAGAGAAGCTGTTGGTGGGTTGGTAACATAGCGGCCGAGTCCGCATCTACATCGGGAATACTCATGCTAAGGAGTTCCTCCCTGGAGTAGCCCAGCAGATTGAGACCCGCCTGGTTCGAGTCGATGAAGTTCTTCTCCGCATCAACCACATAGATCGCGGCAACAGATTCGTTGAATAGCCCTCGATATTTCTCCTCGCTCTGGCGCAGCTTTTCCTCTGCCTCCAGGGTGTAGAGGCCCAGCGCCAGGTCGTTGGCCAGCTCGGACAACAGTTGCGTTTCATCTTCGGCGAAGGCCCATGGCCGCTCGGTGTAGACCACCAGCGCTCCGTAGCACCCCTGGCGGTGGAGCAGGGGCACGGCCAGCGCCCCTGCATGGGGCGCCGTGGCCCGGTAGGAGCAGGTCGCACAGGGATGGGACTCGCCCACGTCTTCGACCAGGTAGGGCCGGCGCTCGGCCAGCGCAGTTCGGGCACAGTGCAACGGCGGGCCAGGTTCATCCAGCGAGACGTCTACCGGCTCGACATCCGCCGCGATGCCGGCGCCGGCCACCTGGCGGAGGCGCTGGCCGGCCTCATCCAGCAGCCCGATCCACAGGCCGGCGTAGCCACGGGTGCGCTGCAGAATCTGGACGGCCTCTTGCANCATGGCCTGCGGATCTCTGGCGCGCACGATGAGCTGGTTCACGTCGCTCATGGCCCGGAGGAGACTCTGGAAGTGGACCTGTCTCTCTTCGGCCAGCTTGCGGTCGGTGATGTCGCGCGCGAAACTTTGGATGACCTGCCGGCCACCGTACTCGATGACCCGGCTGCTGATCTCGACCGGCATCTCGGCGCCGTCCTTGCGCCGGTGGGCGTGCTCGAAGACGACGCTGCCGGTTTCCTGGAGTTCTCGAATAATGACTTCGTTGCGGGCAGCGGCGGTTGGCGTATATATGGCGTCGAGTGACAAATGCAGGAGTTCTTCGCGGGTGTAGCCCAGCCGCCTGGCCGCATTCTCGTTCACATCCAGGAAGCGGCGAGTCGCCGGGTCTATGATGAAGATCGAGTCATTGGCGTGCTCAAACAGGCGGCGATATTTCTCCTCCGACTCCCGCAGCGCCTCTTCTGCTCGCCTGCGCTGAATGGCCTCCGCCAGCACGTTGGCAGCCGCCTGCAGGAAGTGGACATCATCCTGGGTGAACGTCCGACGGCTGGTGGTGTGGGCGCCCATGACGCCGAAAGGCCGGCCTTCGCCCTGAATGATGACGCTGATGCCGCTGACGACCCCGTGATCGTTCAGCAGCGGCGGGCCGCTGAACCGCGTCTCGGTTGAGAGGTCTTCGACGATGACCGGCTCGTGCGAAACCAGGGTGTAGCCGGCTTGGGACTCGGCGCCGGCGCTGACTGTGGCCTGTCCCACCAGCCCCGCCTGCCACCCGACGCCGGCGCGCAACAGCAGGGCCTCGCCATCGGGCAGGAGTTCCAAGACCTTGCAATACTCCACGTCCAGCGTTTCCGCCACCACGCTGACTGCTTCATCCATGAGCGCGGAAAGCTCGACGCCGGCCAGGGCGCGCTGACCTAATCCGGCGACGGCTGCCTGCTGGCGAGCACGAATCCACACTTCCTCCTCCGCCCGCTTGCGTTCGGTGATGTCGCGCACCACGACCAGCATCACCGTGTCGTCGTCCATGCGGTGCAGGCGAGTGCTGATTTCTGCCGGGAAGTGCTCCCCGTCGGCGCGAATGTTGACCGTTTCCACGGGTTGTGTGGGGAAGTCCGAGTCTGGCAGCTCGTCGGGTATCACCGCGATGTGCCCCTCCGGCACCAGATCGGCAACGGTCTTGGTGACGAACTCGGCACGGCTCCAACCGAACATCTCGCACGCCTGGGTGTTCACGTCGAGGATCTCGCCGGACATACCCTCAACGAGGATCGCATCCTGTACGCCGTTGAAAACACTGCGGTAGCGTCGTTCAGATTCTGCCAGCGCCCGCTGTGCTTCCCGCTCCTCAGTCTGATCGCGGAAAACCAGCACCACGCCGGTGATTTCTCCCTGGGCGTCGCGGATGGGCGCGCCGCTGTCGGCGATGGGGCGTTCTGTACCGTCGCGGGCGACCAGCAGGGTGTGGTTGGCCAGCCCGACGACCGCGCCCTCGCTCACCACCCTGACAACCGTGTTCTCCACCGGCTGCCGGGTCTCCTCGTTGATGATATCAAAGACCTCGTCCAGCGGCCGGCCCAGCGCTTCGGGTTCCTCCCAGCCGGTGAGTGCCTCAGCGACCGGGTTGATGAAATTGACCCTGCCCTGGATGTCGGTTGCGATCACCGCGTCTCCAATCGAGCGCAGGGTGACTTCCAGGCGTTCCCGGCTCGCGGCCAGTTCCCGGGTACGGGCGGCGATGGTGGCTTCCTGATCTTCGTACAAAGCCGCGTTCCGGAGAACCAGCGCCACGACGCGCGATAGGGTGCCAAGCGAATCGATGACCTGATCGAGGCTGTGTTTGTCCGGCAAGCCGAAAAGCAGCAAAGCCCCGACGTGTTTCCGGCCCACCCGCAGCGGGACGGCCACCGCAGGGCCTGGCAGACTCTCTTCCAGCCGGGCGTCAGCTTCGGGTAGAGCTTCCCCGCGCTCCCAGAGCGTGGGGTCATCCAGGTCACGGGTCATGGCGGCCAGGGCCATCATGGCCGGCGATTCTGCCAAATACCGCCGTCGAGCCGGCTCGACGGCGGCTAACTCGTGGACATAGCCGCCCTCTTCTGTCTCCCGATGATGCACCAGGACGACCAGCCGTGCCCGGATCAGAACCTGCAACTGCTCGACCAATTGCAGGTTCATCCGGGCAGGATTATGGGCGTTGGTCAGGATGTCTTCCACCAGGTTGTAGGCGAAAATGGAAAACGCCGGACTATGGTTGTCAGCAGTTTCTTCGAAATCAGCGTTCATGGTTCAATTCCTCGAGCGTACTCAAGATGGCGTCCAGCAAGTGATCCGACTCGACCGTCACTACCTCCCAGGGCAGGCCGGTGTAGGCGGACACCGCCTGCAGGTGCTTTTCAGGCACAGGCATAATGCCGGTGTCCAGGTACAGCAGGCGGGTGTGCATTTCGTCCATGAAATCGCGCGCCACTTCGGCCGTCAGGCCCAAATCGTCTCGAAATATCTCTCTCCAGCGCACCGTCCATTCCGGCATTAAGAAAAAGACCCCTTGTAAGCGCTTGCCTGCACCGAAGGCGGGCACGTAGCACTGGCGGAGTAGCGTTTTACGGCACTCCG
>JAANWY010000093.1 GCA_018263655.1 Anaerolineales bacterium
CCCTAGAATTGGGGGAGGGGCTNGGGGTGGGGGCCGACTCGCGGCTAATCTAACAATGTCAAGTTATTCAGGCGTGGAGCACACTGACGGGCTCGCCGACCACAAGGGGCTCTTGCCGGCGCAGGTAGTCGCGCAGCAGGACGCGCCCGCGATGTATCCGCGACTTGACCGTCCCAAGCTCCGCACCCGTGATCTCGGCGATCTCTTTGTAGCGCAGCCCCTCGATGTCTGACAGGACTACGGCCGTGCGTTGGTCATCAGGCAACGTCTCTAGCCCTTCTTGAACCGTGCGCCCGAGGTCCTTTCGCAGAGTGTACGATTCTGGGTCCTCGGTGTGCTCCGTCAGGGCATCGGAGACGCCGTACCGCGGGCGTGACGGGCTTGGCGGATTTGTCATTCATGATGTACTACTTCCTTTCATCACGACTAACGTTCTATTCTGACGGTGACTTTGCCTGAGGATATCTGGATCGGGCCAAGATCATCCAGCGTCTCGGCCATCTCACTCTCCGTTCGCGCGATGTGGGAGATGCGGGGTGAAATGAAATCAATAGTGTACTCGCCGGCTTTCGAGAAGTCATAGGCTGTAGCCAGGTCCACCTCCGCGGAAACCGATTCACCAGGAGATAGCAGAATGTAGTCATCGCGTGTAGGAGCCGCTCTGCTAGCGAGTATACCCTCGTAGGAAAGGGGCTGCCCATCGCGCTCTACGCGAAAGATTTCGCCGGCGATCCCTTCCAGTGGTGTGTACCACTTAAGAACATACAGCTCGGTGTCCGTTCGGTTTGTCAAGCTGAATCGTAGATTTACCTCCTTGCCGATGGGCAGAGTAGCTGGGACCTCAAGGACAGCTTCGAGTTCGCTCTCGGAGGAAATAGCCGGCGGCTCGGGCGCGGGCGGCCCGCTCACACCGACGCACGCCACCAGAGATAAAGCTAGCAAGGCGATTGTCAGTAGCTGGTTCCCTCAGGTAATCCAGAATGAACCGGTGGCTGCCGCTGAAGGCCTCAATGAACTCAGATACGTCTTCTTGCCCTGGCATCGAGAATCGCGCTTGCGACGAGCGCGCTTGTATGGCAAGTGACGCCATCTGCAAACCGACAACCCAGCCTTCGGTGCGAGTTTCGAGTGCGTCGACGTCCGCTGCCGACAGATTCAGCCCCATGGCCTCGTTCAAGAAGCTAGTTGCTTCTTGAACCGTGAAGCGTAGATCGTCGGCACGCAGTTCAGTCAATTGACCACGGCCGCGCAGCCGTGCGATGGGCAGGGGTGGATCGACGCGGGTGGCGATGATCAGGTGCAGTTGCGGCGGCATATGGTCGAGCAGAAACGTGAGCGCGTCATGGACGAGCTGGGCTTCGATGGTGTGGTAATCGTCGAAGACGAGCGTAAGGGGGGCTGAGACTGCGGCGATTTCGTTTATCACGCCGGTTAGAAGCGTCTCGAGAGGGGGTGGCTGGGCGGATTGTAGCCCGGCCAAGGGTGTATCACCGATGTTGGCCTCAATCGTCTGCAAAGCAGTGACAAAATAAGCCAGGAAGCGGACCGGATCGTTATCCCCTTCGTCCAGTGAGAGCCAGGCGAACTTTGGGGGCTTGTCTTGAGCGTAGCCGAAGGGCTGGTAATCAGAGATTGGAGATTGGTGAGTCTCAGAACTGCCCAATCTCCGATCTCCAATCTCTAATCTCCCCTTGATCCATTCGCTCAGCAGGGTGGTCTTGCCAAAGCCGGTCGGGGCGGAGATGAGCGTCAGCTTGCACGTCATCCCCGCGTTCAGCCGTTCGATCAGGCGCGGGCGGGAAACAAAATCAGGGCGAGTAGGCGGGATATAGAGTTTGGTCGTTAAGAGTGAAAGCCGCTGCGAGGTACTACTTGAGAGATCCATTTGCTGACAAGTGAACTGGTGTCGATAACGGCGTGCAGCACGGCCTGCAGCACGTCGGTCAGACGCTGGCACAGATCCGTCGAGCCGAGGTTGCGTTCCAGCCAATCCCCTCCTCAATCAGTACACAAGGTGTGCAACGATTATAAACCTTGCACACTTTCCTGGCAAATCGGGAGGCAGTAAGGGGCGCACTAACGACTTATGTGGCACAAGCTCATGTACCGACGCTTGGTAGAAACTAATGACCTACAGACCCGCATCCTGGAGCTGGCCCGTGCCGCCAGAGCCGACGCCCCCACATCCATTGAAGACGCGTCACGTGCCATCGGCCAACTCTTCGACCAGGGCGAAATCCCAGCGTCTTTCGCCGACGCCATCCGCGACGCATACATCAAACTAGGACGACAGAGAACCATTTCGCAATTGTCAATTGACGATTCACAATTAGCGTCGCCGCCCGCGCTCAGACATCCAACAACTTTCGCCCGCTAACCGCTGCTATGAAACAGCCAACACACGATCACCGCACTGAACAAGTACCTGTTCCAACGTTGACGATCAGAATTCTGACTCATGTCTCCCTCGCACTAACCAACCTTCAAGTCTTCCAACCGTCACCCCCTCAACGTCGCCCACACTCGCCGCACCGCCAGCGACTCGCCGCTGAGCAGCGTCTGCACGCGGAACAAGCGCGCCATCAGCCAGATCATACCGACGGCCGTGACCGCCAGCAACACCATGCTGACCGCGATCTGCCACGCCGGCACCACCGTGCTCGTCAGCCGCATCAGCATCGCAATGGGCGCCGAGAACGGGATCAAGCTCAGCGCAACCGCCAGCGCGCCGTTGGGCGAACCCACGATGGACGGCCACAGATAAACCGGGATCAACATCGGCACGCTGATGATGAAGACCCAAGAGCGCGAACTCTCCATGTCGGGCGCCATCGCGCCGACACCGGCCATCAGCGCCGCGTACAGTGTGAACGCCCCCAACGCATACGGGACCACCAAAACCAGCTCACCGAGCGACAGATGGATGCCGGCGAGCGGTTGTGCGGCATCACGCCCCGTCATGACGAAGGCCAGCCCGCCGATGGCCACCCAACCGACGTATTGCACCAACGTCAACGCACCAAGTCCCAGCAGCTTGCCCGTCAGCAGTTGGCGCGGCTGCAACGAGACCAACAGAATCTCCATGATGCGGCTGCTCTTCTCCTGCGTCAGGCTCTGCAGGAGATAGCCGCCGCTGGTGAAGAGTGGAATCATCACGGCCATGGCGACGACGAAGGGCAGCATCGAATTGCCATCACCGCCGCCCGCCTCGCCTTCCGGGCTTAGGTTGACGAAGGTCGGCCCCGTCCGATTGAAGGGCCAGCGCAACCGCGCCACTTGCTCGGGCGCCTCGCGCGGAAACAGATTGCTGGTGAGAATCCAGTCGAACAACTGTGTGTCCGGCGTCGCCATCGGCAAACGCGGGCTGACGCGCCGCAGCTTGCCCGTCTCGCGGTAGTTCGGCGGGACGATGTAGTAGGCGCTGATGTCGCCGTTTTCCAGTGTCCCGTCAGCCGACTGGATGTCGGGATATTCCTGGAACATGCCAGCCGGCACCTGCGCCGGCATCGACGCAATCAGATTTGCCTGATCGACGTAGCCGATGGTCGTCGCGGCCGGCTCGGTCTGAGCGAGATCTTGCAACGGTGGCTCCGCCGAACCCCCGTTGCCGGCAAAACCGGTCACCGCCCAGATCACGCTAAACATCAGCGGCATGCCCAACGTGGTCAGGATGAAGCCGCGCGTGCGAACGCGTTGTCGGAACTCTCGCAATCCAACGAGTAGAGTATTGTTCATGAGTATCTTACCTCAGCAGCAAGTAGACAGTTCACTTATAGGGACTTCCAGGGAAATAAACCTCCCAAAAATGGCCCATTTCCCTCATAAATCTTTGGGTCTTTGGGAGGTTTTAAATTCTGGAATCCCCATATACGTAATACACCCCAGGCTGAGGGGCGATCACCATGAGGGGCGATCACCAGTTCCCCACGGACGGAAAGAAACACGGACAAAAACAAAAAAGTTGAACATCCGTTACTTCGGCTATACTCAGCACAGGGTTTCCTTCTGTCCGTGGGGACGTTTCTGGCCGTCTGCTCGCCATCCACGCATGAATCTTGCGATGACCTGTTACGTATAAGTTCACTGTTCACTGTTCACTGTTCACCGTTCACTGGCAATTGGTCACTCCGATCACCTGTGACAAATCAAGCTTCTCTCAACGCCCGGATAAGCTGCCGTGGCCGCAGCGCCTGCCCGTACATCAGCATGGCGGCACGGAAGATGCGAGCGACGAGCCAGATGCTGCCGGCCAGCGTGGCAACGATCAGCACAAAGCTGGCCGCCAACTGCCACACAGGCACCTCAGTGATAGCCATGCGGATCAGGCCAAGCATCGGAGCAGTGAATGGGAAGAGTGTGAGCGCCACCGCAGCGGCGCCATTGGGCGTATCCACGACAACACCCAGGAACCGCTGCGGCATCAGACCGACAATGCCCAGGACGCCGGCCAACTGCTGCGCTTGCTGTTGACTGCCGGCGATGATGCCCAATCCCGAGGCCGTCACCGCGTACAGGAAGTAACCAGGCAGGCCCAGGAGCACCGCCCAGAGCACGGCACCCCACGGGATGCTCAGCGCACCGAAGTCCAGACTGCTCGAAAACGCTAGCACGATGGCTACGGCGCCGCCAATGGCCCAGACACCGAGTTGGGTCATACTCAGCATCGTCATGCCCAAAACTTTGCCGGCCACCAATTCACGGGGCGCCAGTGACGTGATGATCATCTCCATCGACCGCTGCTCTTTTTCGCGCACGATGACGGACCCCATCTGGCTGGCGCCGGTGAACACGGCCAGGGCGAACAACAGGCCCAGGACCGCCGGCGTCGCGATGCGCACGATGACGGCCGGCCCCTGCTCAATCGCCACACCGCTCTCTCGCGCGACGTACGTCATCTCGGAAGGATCGGATAGCCGGTCGATGACCCAAGCCGGCTGATCGGGCAGCATGGCCTGTTGCATGAAGCGCTCCAGGCCGGCTTCTGTACGGGCGTTCGGTTCCTCCTCCGCGTAGAAAGTAGCGGGCCCACCCTGGAAGTAGTTTTCGGGCACTACAAGATAGCGGGAGATTTCGCCCTGCTGGAAAGCAGCTCGCGCAGCATCGGTGTTGGCATACGAGAGTAGTGACAAGATCATATCTTGGGCCGAGACTTGCGATACGTTCGCCAGCCGGCCTGTCTGATCCACATAGCCGACGTTGGCGACTTCACCCGCGCCCCGTTCCTCACGGATGATGGGGATAGCGCCGGCGATGACCATCAAAATGGGCAAACCGAAAGTCAGGATCAGGAACATGCCCGAGCGGACACGCCGGCGGTACGTCGTCTTCGCAATGAGCCAAATCTTCCTCATGCCGCCAACTCTTCCACGCTAACCTCGCGCCCAACGACCTGCACGAAGATTTCATCCAGCGAGGTCTGCACTCGCTCGAAGCGTTCCACTGTAATCTCGGGCATCTCAACCAGAGTTTTCAGAACCTCTTCCGGCTGGACGCCATCCTCCAGCAGCAAGCGGTAGCTGCCATCGCGCATGGTGATCCGCTCGACGCCAGGCGCGTGGTGGATCTCGCCCCGCATGCTGACTTCCACGGCGTTGCCGGCAAACTCGCGCCGAATCTCATGGACCGGCCCGTAGAGTACGCGCTTGCCACGGTCGATGAGCAGGATGCGCTCGCACATCTCCTCGACCTGATGCATCTGATGCGTGCTCATGATGATGGCCGCACCGCGCTCCCTCATCTCGTAGAGTAGATTCTTGATGATGCGTGTGTTCACCGGATCCAGCCCACTGAACGGCTCGTCGATGATGATCAGCTCCGGTTCGTGCATGGTGGCAGCCACAAACTGTGCCTTCTGGTTCATGCCCCGGCTCAGCGCCTCGATCTTGCGGTCCCGTGGCTCCCACAGCTCGACCTCGCGCAGGTATGCTTCGGCGCGGGTCTCGGCCGTCTGGCGCGCGAGCCCCTTGAGCTGACCGAGAAAGAGCAACGTCTCCCAGAGCGTCATGTCCTCGTAGAGGCCACGTTCTTCCGGCAGATAGCCGATGCGCGTCTTCTTCTCCTCGCTCATCGGACCGCCCAGGATGCTGATCTGGCCAGCATCCTGCTTGATTATGTCAAGCAACATGCGAAGAATGGTGGTCTTGCCGGCGCCGTTCGGCCCCAACAGCCCAAAAATCTCACCGTGCTGCACTTCGAACGAGATATCATCCACGGCACGCACGGTGGCATAGGTTTTGGAAAGATGGTGGACTTCGAGAGCGCAATTAGAATTATTCATTTCTTCCATAGCAGGTCTTCTGTCTCTTCGCGTCGTCACGTTGAGTATAAAACACACCCCTTGGCCTGCATAGCGCCGGCGTTGCTGACGTAGCTGTCACGGACACGCACGTTTACGAACGGCGCCATACGGATATCTACACCTCAAGTAGCGGGGACCCTTGCGCAGGTTTGCCAATCGCATTCGGGTTGAGGTGCCCCTCGCCAGTCGAAAATCGGCCTCTTGCCAAGGTTCCTCCTAACCTTCGCAGATGCATTTCTATCACGACCTTACGGCATTGCCGTCACGAAGGGCTGGCCGGCGGCATGGCACATCATCTGGACCGCGTTGCGGCCCGACATGGCCACGACCGGCACGCTGCCCCCCGGCTCCACCCACTGCCCACATCAGGGCTACTTCCACACCGAGCCGGCACCGCTGCGCAGCTTGCCATCCGTCCCCATCATGTAGAGGTGTATCTGTTTGACCACGCCTTCGTAGTCTGGCATTGGCTGGATGGACAGCGCAACCTCCACCTCTTCGCCCACGGCGACATCGCTGATCTCACCTACGAAGGACCGCAGGACTGTCTGACCAGGCTCGCAGACCACAGACTCCTGCTCACTCACACCCTCAATGGCGTTCGCGGCGACGTTGTCGTCAGCGACCTGGGCTTCTATTGTGACGTTGCGATACGCGCCTTCGCTAACGCACACCGCTGAAAGGACGAGCGTCCCGTCTTCCTCATACACCACAAGCTCCAGAGCGCCGACAGTGGCCGCAGTATGCGGCATCTTGATGGCCGGCCCCTGTTTCCACGCCGGTTGAGCTGGGACGCATCCGATCAGGAAACAGACCGCACCCATCAGCGCCGCAAGTATCAAGAGCCGGCGTGCTGTCGCCCGCGTTGTAGATTTCATGACGTCTCCTTTATCATCTGTCAACTAGTTCGATCGGCGAGCCTTTCTTAACTTGACAATGTTAAATTACCTGGCGTGCTGGGCGAAGGTCTCCTGACCGAGCGGCGTCCTGAGCCTGACGAAGGGCCCCGTTCGCCTCGGTCAGGAGACCTTCGGCGAGCAAAAGGCTGTTTCTGAACCGAATTTAACATTGTCAAGTTAAGTATAACACGAAAGGAGCATATCTGCATCTGGCCCCCACCTGAACGCTTACGGTTGGAGGGCTGGACAGGTAGCGAGTCTTTTTCCCCGTCACGTGACCAAGCTAACCACGTGCGTTGTTCAGGAAATCGCCGACCGCCGGCCAGAAGCCTTCTGGCTCCTCGATGAACGGGTAGTGGCCGCTGTGCTCGAGGTAATCGTTCAGGGGTATCACGACTAGCATCCCGAGTAGACCGAGGCGAAGCCGAGGTCGTATCGAGGGGTGCGGGTTTGCGACGGCTCTTCGCACAAGCCGCACCCCTCGATACGCGCTCAACGCTGTTTCGCGCTACTCGGGATGCTCCATAGGTTACCCCCTGAACGCTTACCTCCGAAGTTCGATCACCCTTGCATGAGGGATGCCGGCCGCCAGTTCCTCCGAAGCAGCCGGCGGGTACTGCGGGTCGTGCCGGCCAACCAAGATCAGCGCCGGCGCGTCGATCTCCGTCAAGCGCGGGGCGTAGTTCAGCTTCCGCGCTATCCGACGCCAGTCGGGCCGGCCACGCTTGGGCCGCAGCCAGTCACGTAGGCCGACCGATTGTGGCATGATGTGCTGTTGATCGACGAAGGAGTGTCGCTCGATGAAGTTCATCAGCAACTGCTCCGGGCCTCGGCGCGGCCACACGATTTGCAGGATGCCCAGCAGCGCCATGCGCCAGAAAGCCGGGTGGCTGCGGTTCCAGAGCGCGCCCGGCGCGTTCATGTACGCCGGCCCGCCGGCGCCCGTGCCCACCAGCACCAGTCGTTTGACCCGCGCCGGCTGCCCGATGGCGTAGGCCAGCACCGCCAGACCGCCCATGCTGTGCCCCAGCACGTCGACCAGGCCGGAGACGCCGCACACGTCCAGCGCTTCGCCGGCACACTGGTGCATCTCGGCCATGCCCAACTGTGCCGGCCGCGTCGATTGGCCCGACGCCGGCGGATCGAAGGTGATCGTCTGGCGACCGAGTTCGGTCAGGCCGGCAATCAGCACCAGCGCGTCGCCCGGCAGACGTGACCTTCCCCCGCGCCGATCCGTTAGCGCCGGCGTTATTCGAGACGCAACTCAATGTCATTAAGATAAGCTGGGGCCGGTCTCCTGTCTGCGTGCGGGACACACACAGGCAGGCCCGACCGCGCCCCTGGCTCGATCTGTAAGCGAAGCGGCGACCGGCCAGAGCGCTAACTTAATGACATTGAGACGCATCATGACCCGCTCGTAAGCGTTCAGGGGGCAACCCATGGAGCATCCCTTCGATACGGTCTCCACTTCGTTTCGACCTACTCAGGATGCTAGTCCTGATACCTCCTGAACGGTTACCAACGCTCTTGTGTATCAGCTCGCACATGGCGGGTAAGCGTTCAGCTACCTTCATGCTCTTTTTAGACTTTCACTGTGATTCCGCCGGTGTGATATGGTATAATAAGAGACGGGGTCATATTGCCTGTCTTTGGTGGAGGAAGTCCATTCATGCACAACATTCCCGGTGTCTGTTTGGTGCGGCGGGCCCGATGGGACGGAACAGTTCGACGTCTTGGTATCACTTGGTTCCCACACGCATTCCTCGCCGTCCTCTTGGCGTTCTTGTTCCTCGTTCCTGGTCAGGCTAGCCTGCATGTGGCCCAATTTGCCAAGCGGTCCAGCTCCGCTATTGCCGTCACCGGGGACGGGGGCCGGCTGCTCGTCGTCAACCCCGATTCCAACAGTGTGTCGGTGATGGACGCGGCGACTGGCGAGAAGCTGGCCGAACTGACCGTGGGCGATGACCCCCGGACCGTTGCCCTGGCCGGCAGTGACCGCGCCTACGTCACTAACCGGGGCTCCAACACTGTGTCGGTAGTCGACCTGACTGAATTAACCGCCGTCGCCACCATACCGGTCGAACAGCAGCCCTACGGCGTCGTCGTGACACCGGATGGCGCTTTTGCCTTTGCTGCCAACTCCGGGTCGGATAGCGTCTCGGTCATCGACACGGCCACGTTCCAGGTTGTCGCTGTCATCCCGGTACGAGACCGCCCGGCCGGCCTCGCCGCCACCGCCAGCCGGCTCTACGTCGCCCATCTGCTGACCGGCTTGGTGAGCGTGATTGACGTGACCGGCTTGCCGGAGACCTTCCCCGACTGCGGCCCGCTAGACCTCGACTGCAGTGGGGAGGTGAACGTGGTTGACATCCAGCAGGTATCCAGTAGGTGGCGTTGCAGATGTGGCGACGATTGCTATGATCCCCGCTGCGACATTGATGACGATTGCGATATTGACATCGTGAGCATCATGCAGGTGGCCGCGCACTGGGGCCCGGCGTATCCGGTGATCTCAACTGGCTCCACGAGCAACCTGGCCCAGAGCATTGTCCTGGACCCGACGGAGTCACGAGCGTATTTACCTCACATCAAGTCGAATTCGTTCAACCCCGCCCCGCTCTTCGATACCAGCATCTTTCCTGTGGTGTCGGTGGTTGATCTGGCGACCAACCAGCACCTGCCGGCGGAGCGCATCAGCCTGGAGACGGTGGACGTGCCCGTCAACATGCCCTTCGACGCCGCCTTCACCCCCGATGGCTCGGAGCTTTGGGTGCTGAACGCCGGCAGCAACGACGTCTCCGTCATTGACACAACGTCGTGGACTGGACTAACACACATCAGCGCTGGCGCCAATCCGCGCGGCATCGTCCTCTCGCCGGACGGCGGAGCCGCGTACGTCAACAACACTCTTGACGGCACGGTTTCCGTTATCGACACAACAGCGTTGGCGGTGACGGATGTTTTCACGGCTACTCAGATGCGCATGCCGCCCGTCCTACTGGAAGGCAAGCGCTTGTTTCACTCAGCGGCGCGGCCCGCCCTCGCCCGCGACCAGTGGATGAGTTGCGCCTCCTGCCACTTCGGCGGCGAGATGGACGGCCGCACCTGGAACTTCCCCGGCCTGGGACCGCGCAACACACCCAGTCTCCTGGGCGTCATCCAGACCTATCCCATCAACTGGCAGGCCGACATGGATGAGAGCCAGGATCAGGAGCACTTCATTCGGGGGTTCCAGGCCGGCGGCGGGCTGATCAGCGATGGCGACCCGTACCCCGGCCGCGGCATGTTCAACGTGGGGCAGTCGCTGGAGCTGGATGCGCTGGCCACCTTCGTAGACTCGATCCCCATGCCGCGCAACCCCGACATCCCGCCGGGCGGTCCGATTCCGCCGGCGGTGGAACGGGGCCGGCTGGTGTTCGAGTCGCCGGCCACCGGATGCACTGACTGTCACCCGGCGCCCTTCTACGCTGACAAACAGAAGCACGATGTGGGCACGGCGGACGGACCGAACGAGCTTGCCGGCCCCGAAATGGACACCCCCACCCTGCGGGGCCTGGCGCGCACAGCTCCGTACCTGCACGACGGTTCGGCGTCGACCCTGTACGATGTGTTGGTGACGAAGAACCCGGCGGACCAGCACGGGGCCACCTCCCACCTCTCGCCGGACGAGATTGCGGATTTGATCGCATTTATGAAGGCGCTGCCGTATATTGGAGATTAGAGATTGGAGATTGAGGGTATGATCATCGTTTCGGCCACTAGCTTGGCTTGGATTGCCAAATCCAAGCCATAACCGCTGGATTTGGCAATCCAGCGGGAGCAGGCGGAAGCCAATGGCCGAAACGATGATCAAGGCCGAGATTGAGAAAGGAGACGGAAACATGAAACGCACTGGTTCCATTGCACTGGCTCTTTGTCTGGTGGCCGGCCTGCTGGCCGGGTCCAACCTGGGGATGTTTGTCTCGGCGTCAGCCTCTTCGGTTCACCCCGGTCCCCAGTACCCAATCTCCAATCCCCAACCCCCAGCCTCCAACACGTCCACCTTCACACTTTCCGGCACCATCCGCGACCCGGACGGCGTCCCGGTCCCCGATGTCGAGGTGGGGGTCAGCAGCGAATATGAATGGGACGAGGACACGACCGACGACAATGGGTTCTACAGTGTCCAGGTCGCCGGCCCGACGTGGCTGCGCTTCTACATCGAGCCGCTGGTGGAGACCCAGCTGGCGCGGGTGGTCATCTATGCGGAAGGGCCTTTCAACAGTAACACCACCCTGGACTTCGATCTGGTGGCCGGCCACCTCTTCTCGGGCGAGGTCCGGTCGCCTTCAGGGGACAGCGTCTACCTGCCGTGGGGGGCGGACATCATCGCCCTCACCAATCCACCGCCGGCCGACGAGGTCGCTCCGCTTAACGAAAGCTTCTCCTTTTCGACCAATTGGCGCGACGGCACCTTCCAGACCGTCCTCCCGCCAGGCGTTTACAGCGTCGTGGTACGTTACACGCCCCGCCCGTACTACCCCACGCGGGTCACGGTTGATTTGCGCTCCGGCGATGTGGTGAACTACGACTTCACTCTCAACGTGGTCCCTGAGCCGCTGCCGGGTACCGAGCCTCCCAACGCTGCCCTCATCAGTCTAGGCGCGCCCGACGCCGGCGGCTACCTGAGCGTGACCGGTGCGCCGGGTGCTGTCACCCCCTTCGCCGCTGTCTTCATCGCCCACATGACGTCTGGCCGCTGGACGTCGTCCGTAGCCGGGGAGGACGGCAGCTTCTCCGCCACGGCCTACGGCCCACCGGGCTCACACATCATCATCAAGCAGGATCCATCTCACTGGTATTACAATGGGTTCATGAAGGGCGCCGACCCCTACGAGGATGACGACGGCGTCATCAGCTCCTCCAATCTTGATCCGTTGGCGTCCGCCACACTCCGGGTGCCTATCGGAGACTTGGGGACACGGGGACACGGGGACACGGGGACGACTTCTACATCTTCATATCTTCGCGCCTCCACGTCGCCCAGTCTCCGCGTTCCCTTGGTCGGATCCGGCGTCATCAACCCGTATGATGGCGCGGCCATGTGGGAAGTGACGGGCGAGATTTCGGCGGCGGATACCCTGAAGCGCGTCGACGGCGGGACGCTGAACGGCGCTCTTGAGAGCGGACTGTACGCCGGCGGGATCTACCGTGCCAAGCCTGCCCTGGCAGACCTGGATGGCAATGGCGACCTGGATCTCTTCATTGGCGATTATAATGGCTACATCGTCCATTATCGCAACGACGGACTGATCGATTCCGGAATGCGGGTTTCGGATTTCGGATTCTCTCTTTCGGAAGCCACAGCCCGCAATCTGCAATCCGAAGTCCGCAATGTGGATTGGACTTTCGTGACCGACCGCTGGGAGAACATGGATATTAGCTGGTCTACCTCGCCGGCCTTCGTGGACATTGACTACGATGGGGATCAGGACTTGCTGGCCGGCACCGGCGGTGGGGAAATCACTTTCTTCCGCAATATCGGCACGCCGACCACGCCAGCCTGGCGCTTCGTGACCGATGAATATGAAGGCATTGATGTGGGCAGCTACGCCACGCTGGCCTTCGCCGACATAGACGCCGACGACGATTACGATCTCTTCATCGGCAACAGCGATGGCTACGTTGTCTTCTACCGCAACATCGGCACGCGCGAAGAGGCCGTCTGGATGTTCGTCACCGATGACTATCTGGGAACCAACGTGAGCGGCTCAGCCCAGCCGGCCCTGGCCGACGTGGACGACGATGGCGATCTGGACTTCTTCGTTGGCGCCAACCACGAGATCAGCCACTGGCGCAACGACGGCGCCCCGACCGCGCCCTCCTGGACCCTGGCAACTCACCAATACGCCAACATCTACGAGCCCAGCAGTATGTTGGCTCCCGCCTTCGCCGACCTGGACGAGGACGGGGACCTGGACATGCTCCTGGGCTGGAAGTTCGGCCCCATCCGCACCTACACCAACCTGGGCACGCCCAGCAACCCGGTCTGGGCGCGCACCGTGGACGATACTTGCCCGCTGGACCTGGGCGGCTACTCGACCCCTGCTTTGGGCGACTGGGACGGCGACGGTGACCTGGACATGTTGGTAGGCGATTATCACAAGCGGGTCCGCATGGTGCAGAATGAAGGTGGGCAATGGGACGGTGGACGATGGACGGACGTGGGCCTGGTGACCGCCGTCAACCCCGATGACCTGTACCACGCCGCCCCTACGCTGGTTGACATCGATGACGATGGCGATCTGGACCTCTTCGTCGGCGAGGACGACGGCATGGTGGATTTCCTCACCAACCTCGGCTCACAGACGGATCCCAACTGGACGCTGACCGCCATAGGTTACCAGGGCTTCGACGTCGGCACCCACGCTAAACCGACTTTCGGCGATCTGGATAGTGACGGTGACTACGACCTGCTGATAGGTGAGAAATACGGTCGTCTTCGCTTCTACGAGAATACAGGCACACCCACCAGCCCCTCTTGGGCCACTCCCGACCATTACTTCGAGAGCATTGACGTGGGGTACTACAGCGCGCCCCTCCTGACTGACCTGGACGGCGATCTGGATCCGGACCTGCTGATCGGCGATGACGACGGTCGGATATGGGCCTACGAAAACAACGGCGGCGCTTTCACCCTCCTGACCCAGGACTACGGAGCTGCCAGGCCGGACGACCACGCAGCGCCGGCCGTGGGCGATCTGAACGACGACGGCTGGCCGGACCTGGTGGTGGGCAGCCTGGCCGGCGGCGTGCAGGCGTACCTGAACCGCAGCGGCGAGCCGGCTTCGGAGGGCCTCCAGCCGGGTGATGCCCTCACCGCGTCGGGCGTCATGCGCATCACCTCCACTGGCCTTCCCCCCGGCTTCGACCCGAGCACGGTCTATCTGGGAGGCAGCTTCGAGCCGCGCCCGTTCTTCGACGCCGACGGCCGTCCCCACGGTACGAACAACCAGTTCAATTCCACATTGATGACCCCCTCTGGGTTCCCCGTTGAGCGGTACGCCAGTTGGTACAACCGCTGGGCCAGCTACTTCGAGATGACGGACAAACGCATGGTGGACGAACACACCATCGAGGCGGACTTCGAGGTCACCATGTACCTGCCAGACGACTTTCCGGCAGGGTGGTACCTGCCAACTCTCGAACTCTCCTTCGGTAGCATCCCTGGAGGTACGGGCGAGACTATGGCCAGTGTGTTCACCTCCAACCGGGCCAGGAACCTGGCGCCGGGGTCGATGGTCAAGGTGGGCGAGCCGGCCACGCCGCATCTGCCCTGGGTGCTCCTGGCCGACACCTTCTCCAACGCCACCCGTGGCGCCATGCCCGCCGCCGACGCCGCTTCGCTAACTGGCGCCCCTCAAGTAGCCAACCGCAGGATCTACCAGGCGGACGCCTTCTTCGTCCCCCGCTCCGACCCGCGCTCTGACGCGCCCTTCACTTACCGGTTGGAGCCCTTCATGCCCCTGGCCTCGGTGAGCGATCACTCGTTGCCCCACCAGCCCTTCATCCCCTTCGCCTTCCCCTCGGGGCAACTCCACGTCACCGTCCAGCAGCCCGATGGCGCGGTGGACGACCTGGGGACGGCCCCCTTCACCCAGTCCACCAGCCGCACCCCGGTGATGCTGAACGGCAGCCACTACGAAGGCTGCTCCGGCAGCGTGGGTGATATGTATCAGCTCATCACCAACCCTTCGACTGTAAGCGAAGCGGCCTCAGGACACCGCTCTGGCCAATTCGACTACCAGTTCAGCCAATACGGCCGGCACGTCATCACTATGACGGGAACCATCGAGGACATCTGGGGCAACACCTACACCGGGGGCGGCGCTTACGAGGTGGTGGTGGGACGGGAGATACACATACATCCTGGCGCCATACCAGGCACCCCCTTCGAGGTCGGCGACACGCTGGCGCCCACGCTGCGCCTATCGCCAGGTGTCCCCGCCGACGTTACGGTCCGACTGCGCCTCTACCGCAACTCGGATCCTGACGACGTCTTGGACCAGACTATCACCGGCCAAGCCAATCGATTCGGTTATTTCCACCCTGGCGATGGTTCGGGCTTGGTCTTCGATGCGCCGGGCGAATACCGCGTGGACGTCACCGCCGTCTACACCGACACGGACGGCGTTGTCTGGGTCGGCAGCCAGTCGTGGGGCAACGTGGTGGAGACGCCCGACACGCGGCTGGTGGCCCACGGCCGGCGGGGCATCAGCCAGTCCTACACTCGCACCCAGTGGTTCGTCCGCAGCACGACGGGCGAGGACGGCGGCCATATCAACTTCCCCTTCGCCAGCGGCGACGTCGCGTGGGCTCCCGAAGGCGACAAGACCGGCGCCAAGATCACTTTCCAGGACCCCGATGGCGCAACCACCCAAGTGCTGCGCGAGCGGGCCGCGCTGAGTTATCCCTCCATTCGAGGCCCGGGCGACATCGAGAACCGCATCGCCATGGGCGAAGCGCCGCTGTTCAGCGTAGCCGCCGGCCCCAGCGATCCGGCCTACACCCTCAATCCCCTGGAGCAGGTGGGCTACACCTACCGGGTGGCCCAGCGGCCGGGAATCAGCGTTCACCAGCAGGTGACAGAGGACTCGGTCCACGCTCCCATCTGGCAATTCAGCAACCGGCACAGTTCGCAGATCGGCATGGGAATGGACGGCGAGCGCCCCAACGACTTCAAGTGGCACTTCGGCGGCGTGGTCTTGCGGGACTTGGTCGAGGGCTGGAACCAATACGCCATCTACGGTTCGCTCTGGGTCGAGCTGCCCGGCGACGACCCCATCGGCTCGCGCGTCATGCCCCCCTTCCAGGGAGCCGCCGGCGGGCCCAGCGGTGGCCCTCTCCTCACCGTCAAGGGCGAAGAGATTGACACATTCATCGAGCCGACGGGCGTAAAGCCTGGCGCTGTCTTGGAGGTGGGCGACACCTTCGCCTTCGCCGGCCAGATGGCGCCGCCGCTGGCCTCGCAGGTGGACGTGGTGGTCACCTCGCCCAGCCAGGTTACACACGAGGTTCACGGTCGGGCCAACAAGATCGGTTACTTCTACGACCCATCAAGTGATTTCACCGTGGACGAGGCCGGCGTGTGGACGGTGGATGTGACAGTGACCCACGATGGTATGACGTCGGCCGGGCCGGTGGACCCGCCCTATCCCACCGGCGGAGTGCTGGGGACGGAGTCGGGCCGCTATGAGTTCTATGTGGTGGAGCCGGCGGAACCCCGAGCGACCGTCAACGCCCCAACGCCTGGCTGGCTGCAAATGTACCGTGACTGGGACGTGGCGCCGGTCAATATTGCCGTCCCCGTGCCTCAGGATTGGACGGACGTGGTGCTGCGCTACGTCGTCGCCATGCCGGGCTGGGTGCTGCAAACTGGAGAGCTGACCTCGCCTGGTAAGGCCTTCGTGATCACTTATGACGCCGAAACGCTGCGGGACACCTTCCCCAACATTGACCTGCGCCAGCCGCAGAGCTGGGCGCCCGGCCTCTCCGACGAGGTGTTCATCAACTTCGTCATCTCCGGGAACAAGGGCGGAAACCCGCGGTATCGGGCCAACGCGCTGACGCTGCACGGGGAGCAGCTCCTCTTTGAAGGGTACGGACAGCCACAGGCTGCGCCCGCTTCCACCGTCATACCTCGTGATAGCGAACAGCAGCATCGGAGGGATGTCGGCAGCGACATCCACACGACGTATCTGCCCGTCATCATGACCACCTGGAGCCAGCGCCAGTCTGCCAGGCCACCCTGGTGTCGGGAGGAGGTGGACGGTAACTGCGCGCCGCCGGCGCCCGAAGAGACGCTGGAGGAGTACGTGGACATGGATGATCCCAACCAGTACGTGGGACGGGAGCGATAATGGTCAGTGAACAGTCAATGTCATTAAGTTAGGAGCGAGAAGGTGACCGGCACTTGTGAGATTAGGTACAATTGTAGTCGTCTGCGGGTAGCACAGGTACCTGCCACCTGTAATTCGACATGGAAGTGCCGGTCACCTGGCTTAACTTAATGACATTGAGTGAACAGTAATCAGTGAACAGTGAACTTATGCGTAACAGGTCATCGCAAGATTCATCCGTGGATGGCGAGCGGACGGCCAGAAACGTCCCCACGGACAGAAGGAAACCCTGTGCTGAGTGTAGCCGAAGTAACAGATGTTCAACTTTTTTGTTTTTGTCCGTGTTTCTTTCCGTCCGTGGGGGAATGATGATCTCTCGTCAACTTGAGCTGTATTACGTATAAGAATACTGATCACTGGACAAGGAGAATGTCATGCGATGGCGCCTGTTGATAGCAGCTCTGATAGCCGGATTCGGTCTCTCGTTCGCCGCCGTGCGCGCTCTGCCCACGGCCACGGTGAGCGGCGTGGTGCTGGACGAGAACAGCCAGCCGGTCGAGGGCGCGAGCGTCCGGGTCAAGGCAACTACCAACGCTACCACCACCGGCCCTGACGGAACCTTCGCCCTGGCCAACGTCCCGGAGGGGATCACTGCCACCATCACCGCCTGGTATGCGGAATACTACATAACTGAGACGCACGTGATACCCCCGGTATCTGGTGTGACCTTCCAGCTCAACCCGTACCCCACCACGGACAATCCGGACTATCCCTGGATCTTCCCCCACCGCGCCGATTCCCCACCCGAAGTGGACTACGGCTGCGACACCTGCCACGCCTCCATCATCGTGGCCCAGTGGGAGTCGAACGCCCATTCCGGCGCGGCGACCAACCCCCGTTTCTTCTCCATGTACAACGGCACGGACACGACGGGCCGGCCAGGTGTGGCGCCGGGATACAAGTTGGACTTTCCCAACACCGCCGGCAATTGTGCCAACTGCCACGCGCCGGGCGCCGCCGCCAACAAGCCCTTCACCGCCGACATGAACCAACTGTCCTCGGTGGAAACCAACGGCGTGTTCTGTGACTTCTGCCACAAAGCGGGCGGTGTGTACCTGGATCCCGCCACTGGCCTGCCCTACCCCAACGTGCCGGGCGTGATGTCCATGGACCTGCGCCGGCCACCGGACGGACAGCAGATGTTCTTCGGCCCCTTCGACGACATCCCCGAGCCAGACACGCTCCTGCCCATGATCAAGCAAGGGCAGTTCTGCGCAGCGTGTCACAACTTCAGCTTCTGGGGAACGCCCATCTACCAGTCCTTCGCCGAGTGGCTGGCCAGCCCCTATCCGGCCCAGGGCGTGCACTGCCAGACGTGCCACATGCCGCCCGACGGCGTGACCACCAACTTCGCCCCCGGCGCCGGCGGGGTGGAGCGGGACCCCGAGACCATTCCGTCCCATTTCCAGTTTGGCGCTACAAATCAGGAGTTCCTCCAGACCACCGTGAGCATGACGGTGCAGGCGGCGGTGATCGGGAGGCAAGGGGGCAGGGGAGCGGGGGGGCAGGGGAGCGGGGGGGCAAGGGAGCGGAGGAGCGGGGGGGCGGGGGAGCGTATTCGTGTGACGGTGGCGATCACGAATACACAAGCCGGCCATCACGTCCCCACGGACCAGCCGGCCCGCCACATGATTCTGGTGGTGCGGGCGACGGACGGGGGCGGCGCGGAGCTGACGCAGGTGGCCGGCGAGGCCGTGCCGGCGTGGTGCGGCGTAGGCCAGGATCCGGACGACTACGCTGGCCGGCCCGGCAAAGCCTTCGCCAAAGTCCTGCGCAGCCTGAACACCGGCGAGGAGCCAACGGCCGCCTACTGGACCCCCACCATCATCGTCAGCGACAATCGTATTCCGGCGCTGGGGGTGGACACGTCGATCTACGAGTTCTCAGCGCCGCCGGCCGGCACCGCGAACGTCGAGGCGACGCTGATCTTCCGCCGCGCCTTCAAGGAGCTGATGGAGGATAAGCGTTGGGACACGCCCGATATTGTGATGGAGCAGGAGACGCGGTCGGTCGTGGTGCCGTGACGGGAGCAGAGGGGTGAGAGTGAAACGTAAAACGTAAAACGCGAAACGTAATTCCATCACACCTTGCAGCAAACGCATTGGTGTTTTGATACAGGACACCTTCTACCGTTCGGCAAGGTCTGGTACTCTTTTGCTCGGCAAGGTCTCTCACTCTTTTGCTCGGCAAGGTCTCCCACTCTTTGCTCGGCAAGGTCTCTCACTCTTTGCTCGGCAAGGTCTCTCACTCTTTTGCTCGGCAAGGTCTCCTGACCGCAGCCGCGTGGGGACATCGGTCGGGAGACCTCGTCCAGCAATATCTTATCGTTCGGCAAGGTCTCCCACTCTTTGCTCGGCAAGGTCTCCCACTCTTTTG
>JAANWY010000094.1 GCA_018263655.1 Anaerolineales bacterium
ATTCCCCCAGCCAGACGTAGCGCAAGCCGGCCGCCTCCACGGTGCCGGCCAGATTCTCGCGGTTGAACTGCGGCGCCCAGCGACTGTACGGTTGGCTACGCACATCGACCAGGATGTCGATGTCGTGCTGATCGAGAAGCGCGACAAAGTCGTCGATTTCGTGATCGCTGTGACCGATAGAATAGACGGATAACTCAGTCATGAGAGCGGGTCAGGATCTATTTGTGTCATTGTAAGCGTTCAGCCACCCTTGCGAAGGTTGAGAGTAGCCGTGGCAAGAGGTCAATTTTCGACTGGCGAGGGGCTTTCAACCCGAATGCGATTGGCAAACCTTCGCAAGGGTCCCCACTACCCGAACAGTTACTTGGCATTATCCTCATGCGATGTAGGTTCGTAGTAACGGTGCGACTTTCTGGAAGTCGCCTCAATCGTTTGGGTTGCGTAACCGGCGACTGAAGTCGCTACTACGAACGCCATAACGGGCATGGCTGTCATTCCTCGGAGGAGTGTGCCCCATGATACTCAAACCGTCCGCCGGCGTCAAGTCAGCCCGACCAGATGCAGCAGTTCTAAATTTGGCCTTAGTGGCTACCCTTGCGAAGGTTGCAAAGTGACTCCGCAGTGAAATGACACGCGATAACCGATGGTGACTCTGCCGCGAAACCGGCTCACAAACCTTCGCAAGGGTCAAACTTGGAATTCCTGGACCAGACGGCGACTCGGTTTCGGCCGGCACGCTTCGCGGCGAGGAGTGCCTCATCCGCGCATTCGAGCAAGGCGTCCAGGTCGTCGCACTCCTCCCGCAAGATGGCGGCGCCCAGGCTGAGCGTTACGTGAACCGGCCCTGTTTCAGTATCGAAGCTCATTTCTTCCGTGTCGCGCCGCAGCCGTTCAGCAACTCGCCGGCCGCCGGCCAGATCGGTCTCGGGGAGCAGAGCGACGAATCCCTCGCCGCCTCCCGCTCCTCCATGTCGGCGAACCCGCGTCGATTGTACAGCTCAGTCAAGGGGGGCGTCACAGCCAGCTCCCGCACCTCTTCGTACAGGCGAGCGTTCTCCACCGCAATGGCCACCTGGTCGGCGAAAGTGACCGCCAGTCGAGCGTGATCCGGGGTGAAGTGGTCCGGCTCCACGCTATCCACCGCGAGGATACCAATCACGTCATCGTGGACGATCAGCGGCCACAGGCACGGCCGAAAGCGCCACCACCCCGTGCCCCAGAACGCGATCCAGCGGCACGAATCCCAACACGTAGACCACTGTGAGCCCCGCGATAAGGACCACCCGTCTCCGCCGCGTAAAGGCAGCGTCTGACGGCCCCGATGAGCTCGCGATCTGGTTGTCCTGGTGTGACGTCATCGCGATTTCCCTCGGTGAATCACTCGCGCTCCAGCACCCGGAGGAACGCCTCCACCATCTGCGGGTCGAACTGAGCGCCGGCACATTTCTTCAATTCGGCCACCGCGGCCTCGTGACTCCTCGCTTCGCGGTACACCCGATCTTCCGTCATGGCACCGTAGGCGTCCACCACAGCCAAGATGCGGGCCTCTAACGGAATCGTTTCCCCTGACAGGCCGTCCGGGTAGCCGGCGCCGTCCCAGCGCTCCTGGTGCGCGCGGATGATGGGTGCCACGCCGGCCAGCTTCTTGACCGGCGCCACGATTTGTTCGCCGATTTCCGGGTGCAGCTCCATCGTGGCTCGCTCCTCGTTGTTCAGCGAGTCCGGTTTGAGCAGGACACGGTCCGGCACGCCGATCTTGCCGATGTCGTGAAGCAACGTCGCCCAGCGAAGCGTTTCGATCTCTTCCTCGCTGCATCCCATTTCTCGCGCCGTGACTGTCGCCCACTCGGCCAGGCGCTGGCTGTGATTGGCCGTGTACGTATCCCGGGCGTCCATGGCGTTGGAAAGGGCGAGCACGGTCTCGACATAGACCTCTTCCAGGTCCTCATACAGCCGCGCGTTCTCCAGGGCCACGGCTGCCTGCGCCGCGAAGAGCGTCACCAGATGTACGTCATCTGCGCCGAAGACCCGATCCTCGACTTCATCTGTGATGTTCAGCACTCCCAGGATGCGGTCGCCAACCTGCAGAGGGGCAGCGATGATGGCTGTGAAGGGCGCGTCGCCGTACTGCTCCTGGGCCCGCCCAGGCCAGGTCCGGTAGTCGTCGACTGTGATGGGCCGGCGTTGTTCGACGACCTTGCCCGACAGCCCCTCGCCCAGACTCAATCTCGTGCCGGTGTAGTCCCGAGCCAGATTGTGGCTTAACACCAGTTCCAGCTCTTGGCGATCGGCGTCGTAGAGGTAGATTCCGCCTCCTTTCGCTCCCAGCAACTCGGCCGCTCGCTGGACGATGGTCTCCAAGAGCTTTGAGGGCCCCAGCTCTGCGGTGATATCTAACGCCGCCTGGTGCAGCGTTTCCAGCTCAACAGCCCAGCGTCGCTCGGCCTCGAGGCGCTGCGAGTACTCAATGGTCGTCGCGGCGTGGTGGGCAAACAACTCCAGCATCTGCAGATCGTCCTCGTCGAAGCACCGAGCCTCGCCGTGGTCCAGCACGTGCAGGACGCCAACCACCTGGCCGGCCCACTTGAGAGGGGCGCTGATCACGGCCTGGAAAGGTTGGTCCTCCTTGAAGGCAGCCGCTTGCCCCGACCACACCCTGTAGTCATCGATGATGAGCGGCTCGCCGGTTTCGAGCACCTTGCCGGCTGCCCCCTCGCCCTGTTGGAGGGTCACGCCGGTGTAATCATCGGGTGTGCGGTAACTGACCACGCAGGTAGCGCTCTGTCTGCCAGGATCCACCAGGTAGAGACTGCCACCATCTCCGGCCAGGAGATCGGTCGCCCGCTCGACAACCCGCTCCAGCAGCGGTTGTATCTGCGCGTGGTCAACAGACTCGGAGGCAATCTCCAGCGAAGTCTGGTAGAGGGCAGCCAGCTCCTCTTGCCGCTGTCGCGTCTCCTCGAACAGCCGGGCGTTCTCCAGGGCTATCGCGGACTGACGACAGAAGGCTTCCATCATCTCTTGCTCAACCTCGGACCAGGCCTGCCTGTGCCCCGGCAGACACGAGTGTGGCGCATCGTAGTAGCAGCCCACGGCTGCCACACTCTGTCCCTCGTAGACCAGAGGCCACATACTCATGGCCCGATAGCCCTCGGCCTCGGCCAGGCCGTGAACAAGCGAATCCGCAGGCACTTGCTCCGTATCACCAACGAACACCGGTTCGGTCTGCTCCAGCAAACGCCCACCGGGCATTTCCTGCGCTCGCGCGGTGACCTGCTCCAGGTACGCTGTTGAGAGCGCGTGGGACCACAGGCAGGTCACGGTGTCATCTGGCTCACGGAAGTAGAGGGCCGCGCGGTCCGCAGCGCTGAGGGCCAGCGTACCCTTGCCGATAGCAGCCACGACTTCATCCGTCGTCAAGGGGCGGTTCAGGGTTTCACTGATGGGTACCAGCCGGCCCATCATTTCGGCATGCTCCCGCGTGGCGGAGAACAGGCTGGCGCGATGGAGCGCGCCGGCGGCCTGGTCGGCGATGGCAACTGCCAGGCTCAGTTTGTCTGCGTCGAATGGTTCGCGAGCCGGGCTGCGGGACTCGCCCAAGATCATCACGCCGATGATCTCGTCGCCGGCGCGCAGGGGTGCCAGGCACAGGCTGTGGACCGCATCAAGCAGCAGAGCCTCACGCTCCTCGCGGTTCAGCGTCGAGTCGTCCCGCTCCAGCACCAGCGGTTCGTCCCCCTCGAGCAGTCGTTGGTAGTGGGGCCAGGCCACCTCCGGCTCTGCTCGGCCAACCCTCAGATCGAATTCTAGGACGCGGAGGGGATAAGCGGCTCGGCAGACGAAGGCCTCGTCTTCGAGCAGTACGAGCCGGCAGAAAGTCACGTGCACGCTCTCTGTCGTGTGACGGACAACGCTGTCGAGTATAGCTTCTATCTCGTCCGTAGCCACCAACTGGCGGCTCAGGGCGTAGAGGCTATCGAGTTCCTGGCGCCGGCTCCGCTCGGCGACGAACAGGCGGATACGTTCTTCTTCGGCGCGCCTATAGTCGGCGCGCGTGCGCAGTACCGTGATACCGTACGCCAAGTCGTCTGCCAGATCCATCAGCAGGTCAACCTCTTCTGCGTCAAAGGCGTCGGGGTCGAGATCGGAAGAGCACAGATCGGCAGACGTCCGGTTCTCGGCGACCAAGGGCAGGGCGATCGACGATGCATAGCCGCGCTGAGTCGCTTCCTCCCGCCAAGGCGCGAAGTCGGGGTTCGTCAGGATATTCTTGGCAATCGCGGGTGCACCGGTACGGATCGCTGTGCCGGTGGGGCCACGACCGTGCTCAGTGTCCGCCCAGGTGGTGTGAATCGTTTCTAGATATCCGTCCTCGAAGCCCGATTGTGCAACGGGGTGCACTGTCTTCTGTTCGTTCTGTTCGGCGAAGCCGACCCATGCCAGGCGATACCCGCCGGCTTCCACAATGATCTGACACACCTCATGCAGCAACGCTGATTCATCGGTGGCACGCACCAGTGCCTGGTTGCACAGACTCAGCGTCTCCAGGGCTCGGTTGACCTTGCGCAGAGCCTCCTCCCGGGCCTGGATGGCCTGGCTCATGCGCTGGAAGTCCGCCGCCAGCTCGCCTATCTCAGCAAAGGGGGTCGGAATTGCCATCAGCGTCTCAGTCTCTGTAAAACCGCCTGCAGCCAGGGCGTCCGCCCTCCGGCCGAGCCGGGCCAGCGGAGCGACGATGTGGCGCTGCAACTGCTGCCGAAAATAGCCCACCACGGCCAGGCCGATGAGCACCATAAACGTAAAGAAAAGGGCGGCCATCCCCAGACGGGGGCCGTAGACGGCGGTCAGGGGAGTCTGGACCACAACCAGCCAGTCGCTTCGCTCCATCGGGACGGCGCCCCCCAGTACCCACCTCCCGTCCGCGGTGTAGATCAGGACCGCCTGGCCGCCCAGACCACGCCGTACAATCTCCAGGTGGCCCACGTTCTCCTGCTGAGCCACCAGCTCCAGGCGGGGATGGGCCAGCAGCGTCCCAAAGCGGTCGGTGATAAACACGGACTGCTCGCCTGTCTCGTCACCCTGGGGCGTGACGGCCGCCTGCAGCGCCTCCAGACTCAGTTCGCCCACCAGCATGCCGCCACCCTGCAGCCAACGGGTCACGTAAACGGTGGGCTGCCCGGTGCGCGCCGAGAGAAAGGGCTGGGAAATGGCTACCTCAGTCTGATCGGCGGCCTGCCGAAAGTAGGGCTGGTGCGACATGTCCACCCCCTGATAGCGGGGGTTGGATGGTGCCAGCGCGGTGACCACACCCCGTTGGTCCAGCCGGTAGAGGGTGTCGAAGTGGCCGTAGGCCTCCCAGGCGGCCTGCAGACTGGCCGCCGCTTGCGGCCCTTCCATCTCGACCGTCCGGGCCATGGCATCCACCACTCGGCCGGCGTGCTCCAGGTAGTCGTCGGCCCGGCGGGCTAGAGAACGGGCCAGTTGCCGCTGCCTGGTCCCCAGGCTGCGTACCTCCAGGTAGCCCATCACACCCATGAACAGCAAGCCCAGGATCAGCGCCGGCAGGAACAGCCGCCAAAGCAGCAGCCTCAGCAGCATGCGGTTTAAGGAGTGAGGTGCAGTCGTTTTCATTACTACCCTTTCTAGCGTGAGTGCGATCACGTTTCACGTCTCACGTTTTACGTTTTATTCACGGCTCCAGGGCCTCCAGCGTCACGAACTCCCCATCCTGGACGGCGATCAGGAATTGGGTGCGTACTACGTCGCCGTATTCGTCCAGCGTGATGGTGCCGGTCAGTCCTTCAAAGCCCTGGGTCTCCAGCAGCGCCCCGGGCAGCCCCTCGGCCTGGCCGCCCGTCTTTTCCAGGGCCGCTGCCAGGATGAGCACGGCTTCGTAGGCCCAGGCACTGGCAAAGGTGGGGGCGCGGCCGAACCGCGCCTGGTAGCGGGCCTGAAAGTCAAGGTGGGCGGGAGCCTGGCTGTTCGGGTCAAAACCCATCACGATTTCCATTCCTTCCACCGCCTGCCCGCCGTTCTGGAGCACCATATCGGTCTGTGCCCAGCCGGAGGAGAATAGGGGCGTTTGCCAGCCGCTGAGCCGGGTCCGCTGGGCGATGAGAGCGGTGTCGAGGGCTGAAGCGATGATGAGTAGGGCGTCTGGCTTGGTGCTCTGAAGCTCAGCCACCAGCGGCGCAAAGTCTGGGTCTTCGGCTGAAGAAAAGCTCATCTCACCGACCACCTGACCGCCCAGGGCGCGGTATTCCCCGGCAAAGGCGGCCCAAAAGGTCTGGGTGTAGGTAGCGTTGTCGCTGTCATAGATGACGGCGATGCGAGACAGGCTGTGCTGCCGGTAAACGAGCCGGGCCAGCGTACGCGCCTGTGATGTGTGGACGGAGGTGACGCGGAAGAAGCGATCGTCGAGGCCGCTCAGTTCAGGCGTCGAGGTGGTGGGGCTGAGGAGCACCACGCCCGCCTCGTTCGCCACGGGCACGGCAGCCATGCTCTGTCCGCTGGTCATGTGGCCGATGATGGCCACCACGCCGGCCTCGATCAGTTCGCGGTCGGCGGCCTGGGCGCCTTCTGGCGTGTCCAGATCGTCGCGTACCAGCAGTTCGATGGGACGCCCGGCCACGCCACCGCCGGCATTGATCGTCTCCACGGCCAGTTGGGCCCCGTTGCGCCCCTGCACGCCCAGGTCGGCCTGTCGGCCGGTCAACTGGCCGGCGAAGCCCACCCGGATGGGCTGCCGACCGCGACAGCCACCCAACGACAAGCTCAGGGCACTGCTCAACCCAACGGCCAGGATAATGAGAACATACAGCCACCTGTTTGCACATATCTTGGTATTCACAGTCGTTACTCCTTTCCTTGTTGGGCGACGGTCTCCCTCTTTGTTGGGCGACGGTCTTCCTCTTTGTTGGGCGACGGTCTTCCTCTTGTTGGGCGACGGTCTCTGACCGAGCCCGTCTCTGCCTCGGTCAGAGACCTTCGGCGATCATAGATCTTTCTGTTGGGCGATGGTCTTCCTCTTGTTGGGCGACGGTCTTCC
>JAANWY010000095.1 GCA_018263655.1 Anaerolineales bacterium
GGCAACCCATGGAGCATCCCTTCGACAGGCCCTTCGACAGGCCCTTCGACAGGCTCAGGACGCCGCTCAGGACGCCGCCTGAGTAGACCGAGGCGAAGCCGAGGTCGTATCGAAGCGACGTCCTGAGCCTGTCGAAGGGGGTGCGGCTTGTTCGAAGAACCGTCGCAAATCCGCACCCTTCGATATGGTCTCCACTTCGTTTCGACCTACTCAGGATGCTAGTCCTGATACCTCCTGAACGGTTACCTTTTTAATTGACGATGAGGCGTAACTGCTCGATCTCCTCGCGCATGTTCGGGTTCCTCAATGAGGTTCTGGAGGGCATGGTTCAAATGTGACATTGACGAACTACTCAGTAATCCGTCAAGTCTGATTGGATTGGCTCGTGGTGACGCCTTCAGTCGGATTCGGGCCGGCTGGATTGCCTGTGATTCGGTGTAGGACACGCACACCGATGCGTTCAACTAGCGTACGGCGCAGGCTCAGCCAGGCGTCGTGGAGGGCGGAAGCTTCCTCTTCGCCGGGAGAGACTTCGGCAAACAGCTCAAGTACGTAGGCGTTGACGATTTCACCGACGGCTGGCCGGCCTTCGGGCACCACGTCCGCAAGTTGGTCGGCGTACTCATTCGGCGTTTGGGACGGTTCCGCCGGCAAGCCCAGCCAACTGGCGAGACGAACCATCCGGGCGTACGTCGCGCCGGCCAAACTCAGGTCCTGATAGGGGCGTCGCCACAGGAACCACGCCGCAGCAGCGGCCACCACCAGTACACCCAGCACGCCCAGGCCCCACACCCATAGAGCTGGGCCGCGCTGCTGGAGCCCAGATAGAAATGGCTCATCGCCGTACCTATCTTCCATAAGCATCTCTTCATCCGGGCGGCCAGGCGTTCTCCCGTCACCGGTGTCTCCGCTGAAGGATTCCTCTGACTCGGACGATGACACAACTGGGCGAACGATCTCTGGGTCTGCGGCCGTAGGCTCGAATTCGACCCAGCCGTATTTCGGGAAGAAGACCTCGGGCCAACTGTGGGCGTCGTATTCGTAGTGCCGATAGGCTTCGATCTCCGAATCGTACTCACCCAGTGAATAGCCGGCTGCGACGCGTGCCGGAATTCCCAACGATCGCGCCATCACGACTAGAGATGAGGCGTAGTAGTCACAGTAGCCGGCTCGCTGGTCGAACAGGAACCAATCTACGCTGTCGACGTTCGGCGGGGGAGCAGGAATCTCCTCGTCGTATCTGATGTTTCGCAGATACGATTGGATGGCCGTAACCTGATCGTACGCGTTATCCTTGTCAGTTGCAGTCTTGTCAATCGCAATCTCAACAGCTAGTTCCCGAACTCGCTTCGGCAGGTCGTCTGGCAGTTGAAGATACTTGTCCTTGATCCAGTCAGGGTAGTCTGTACCTGCTTGCCGGAGGTTCTTGGTGTCTGCGACCGACAGAGACGAGATCGCCGTATACGTCTCGCCGGTCACCAGAGGGCGCTGGCTCTCCAGCATTGAAACGTTCAGGGCTTGGATTTCGGCGTTGGTGTTCTGAATAGGACTGTACTGAGCACGACTCGGCAAGTCCACATCGATGGGCTGAGGGAGTGTGTATAACTGCGTTGTTTTCGGTTGCAAGACGCGAATGGTCTGTGTCACCGGTTGTCGCAACTCAAACTCCAGGGCAGTCAGGCGTTCATCATCGTCGGCAAGTGTTGTCAACGATGTAGCTGTGTTCACCCAGCCCCGCCCGGTGTACTGGTCGTACACGATGCTGCGCCAGTACCGCCCCTTCTCCGTCACTGCGTCGAAGATGGGGGCATCGCCCAGGTTGACGGCTCCAGAGAGCGTCATTGTGTCAGCGAAGTAGGCCGGCCCAGGCTGCGGTCTGTAATTCAGGGACGAATACAGCCGGTTGAATTCGCGCTGGAATCGATAGATTGGTTCGTCGAGATAGCCCACAATGGTATGTAACCGGGGCGCCGCGCTGGTAGTCGGCACAATCCATGCCAGCAGAATGACCAGCGTGGCAAAGACAGCGCCATGCCAGAGGAAATCGTAGCTGATCTCCGGGGAATAGCTGACGCCGGCTCGCCGCCACTCCCATTGCTGGAGAAAGACATTGGAGCGGATGATCAACAGCAGCGCACAGAGAAGATACATTGCCATCCACACGTACAGATCTGGCGACGCGTAGTACAGGTTGAGCAGTATTGCGAAGCCGCTGGGCACAATGGCGCCCCAGACGCTGCGAAGCTCGAAGAGGAACCAGATCGATGCATAGCTGACCAACCACATTAGGATAGCCAACTGCAAGATAAAGACCAAATTGTCGCTGCCTACCCCTTCGGCTCGCGCAATCTCAACGAACTTCTGAGTGCGGTAGACCACTTCTGTGAGCCGAACCTGCCAGGTCAGCGCTTGCTCATCGAGCACGACCATGTGGGTAACTGAGGTCGGATCAAGCAATCGGCCGACCAACATCGCCGACCATCCGATGCCGGCAATTGTGCTGATTGTGTGAGCGACGAGGCCCGGAATGGGCAGCACCGCAAAAGCGAACCCGACAACGATGCCGACGAGGACAGCGCCCTGTAAGAGGGCCAATCCTTCGGCCCATTTGGCCGCTTCGATGGACCACGCGACTGTCAACAGCATTAGTGTCAACAGTATGAGCGACATCCAGCCCTCTGCTGGCTTCAACCTTGACATTTTCAACTCCCTCTCATCAACAAATCACCTCAGCCGCTTCCACGAACAGCCTGCTTACACTATAATTATCGTGACTACCCAGGCACTTCGTGCCTACACAAGAAGGGACCGGAAAAAGGGGTCGGTGGGGGGCGGCCGCCCCCCACCGACCCCTTTTTCCACATTTCGCAACTGCGAGGGCAGTAGCCTGAGTAGCTTGACAATGTTAAGTTGCCTGGCGTGCTGGGCGAAGGTCTCCTGACCGAGCCCCATTCGCCTCGGTCAGGAGACCTTCGGCGAGCAAAAGGCTGTTTCTGAACCGAACTTAACATTGTCAAGGTAGTTACGGATCATAATACAAGCAGAAAGGAGTTCAGTAAACCGTGAAAACCGATACATTCCGAGGTCGTGACTTCATCACGTTGCTAGATTGGAACAAGGAAGAGGTCGAATCCATCCTGGATCTGGCGCTGGACCTGAAGCGACGCTTTGCGATTCGCGAGCCTCACAGCCACATCCTGCCCGACCGCACACTCTTCATGGTCTTCTACAACCAGTCGCTGCGGACGCGGAACAGCTTCGAGGCCGGCATGACTCAGCTCGGCGGGCACGCCCACTTCCTCGATCCGGGCAAGATCTACACGCCGGCCTTGCCCGGCAAGGAAGTTGCCTACTCCACTGAACGCGTGTCCGACGTAGCACGTGTGTTGGCGCGCATGGGCGACGGCATCGCCATTCGCTGTTACGGCGATCCGGTCGATTGGGTGTACGGCGGTGCCACCGAGGTGATTCAGAACTTCGCATACTGGGCCGACATCCCGCTGTTGAACATGGAGGACGATAAGTACCATCCCTTCCAGGCGCTGGCCGATGTACTGACCGTCAAGGAGAAATTTGGGGGCTTCAGCGGTGTGAAGTTCGTCATGAGTTGGGCCTACAGCCCCAGCGTCCACAAGCCTCGCGCCGTCCCGCAGAGTGCCATCATCGCGGCCAGTATGATGGGGATGGACGTGGTGCTGGCGCACCCCGAAGGGATGGAGCTGGACGACGAAGTCCTCGAGTCCTGTGAGGGCTATGCCGACCAGACGGGCGGGTCCTTCGAAATCAGCAATGATTTCAAGGACGCGATGCGCGGCGCCCACGTGGTCTACCCGAAGGCATGGACAGCAACGCCGATGTTCAAGCCGCCTGTGGGCGAGGATAGCGCGGAGAAGGCACAGGAGATCTTCGATGCCAACAAGGACTGGATCTGCGATCAAAGCGTCATGGATTTGGCGCATAGAGAGGCAGTCTACATGCACTGCTTGCCGGCCGACCGCAGTTTCGAGGTGACGGACGACGTGATCGATGGACCACAGTCTGTGGTCTTCGACGAAGCCGAGAACCGGCTCCACGCACAGAAAGCCGTTATGGCGCTTACGATGGGGTAGAGCAGGGGGGTAGGGGTGCAGGGGTGCGGAGGAGCAGGGGAGTAGGACAGAATTCACCCCATCTCCCCCTCACCTCAGATCAACCTCCCAGCACAGGATGACGATTGATTGCGTGACTTGTTGATTCTGAACTCTTGAGGAGACTGAGAATGGATCTGTATGGTAAGGACTTGATTTGTACCCAGGACTGGGAAGTCGACGAGCTGGAAGCCGTGCTCGATCTGGCGGCTAAGATGAAGCGCGACCGTTTCTCGTCGGCCTGGACCAGCTTGCTGGAACATAAGACGTTTTTGATGTTCTTCTACAACCCGTCGGTACGCACCCGTCAATCCTTCGAGGCGGCCGCCACCGATCTGGGAGGACATGCACAGTACCTGGAGCCCAAGGCGATGCGCCTCAAGACGGAGAAGACGGCCGGTGAGACCATCGAGGATGCCGCACAGGTGATGGGCCGCTACGCAGCCGGCTTGGGTATCCGCATGCTGGAAGACAAAATCGGCACATATGGCGAAGCCGAGGATTTGTTGCGCGAGTACGCCAAGTGGTCGACCATCCCCATCATCTCCATGGCCCACGACAAGTATCACCCCTGTCAGGGCCTGGCCGACGTCATGGGCTGGGCCGAGTGGTTCGGTGCCGGGCCCGGTCGCCGGCTGGACATGGGGTTGCTCGAAGGCAAGAAGCTGCTGCTGACCTGGGGGCACGGGGCGCTGGCTCGATCCTGGTCTTCCGTGCAGGAAGCGCTCCTCATCGGCTCCCGCTTTGGCATGGACGTCTCGCTCGCACACCCCGAGGGGTACGACCTCGGTCCGCAGGTTGTCGAGTGGACGCAGGAGAACTGTGACGCCAACGGTCGCTCCTTCGAGATCACACACGATCCGCGGGCCGGCTACGATGGCGCCCACGTTGTCTACTCACGGCACTGGATGAGCCCGAATGCTTATCAGGGTGGCGAATTCCAAAAACAAGAGGAGATCGAGAAAGCCCTGCAATACCCCGAGTGGATTGCGGATAGCGAGAAGATGGCCCTGACGGATGACGCAATCTTCACGCACCCCATGCCGGTGGACCGCAACCACGAGGTGACCGATGGGGTGGCCAGCGGTCCGCGCTCCTGCATTTACGACGTTGCGGAGAACCGACTTCACGCCCAGAAGGCGTTGTTGGCACTGGTGATGGGAAATCTTTGAGAAACTGGGGAGGCTTGAATGTCTAACGAACATCGCGGAGTTGCGGTGGTTGCCATTGGCGGCAATTCACTGATCAAGGACAAGGCACATAGCGCTGTGAAGTACCAGTGGGACGCTGTGCGGGAAACTTGTAGCCACATCGCGGATATGATTGAGCAGGGATGGGACGTCGCGATCACTCATGGCAATGGTCCGCAGGTTGGCTTCATCCTGCGGCGCAATGAACTGGCCGCTCATGAGCTCCACACCACGCCGATGGACATCATCGGGGCTGACACCCAGGGCTCCATCGGATACATGTTGCAACAGGCCTTGGATAACGAATTTACGCGGCGCGGGCTATACCGCCAAGCGTACACCATCGTCACGCAGGTACGCGTGGATCGCGACGACCCCGCTTTTGAGACCCCAACCAAGCCAATTGGTGGCTTTCTCTCCGAGGAAGAGGCAGAACGTTTTGAAGAGGAAGACTGGCCAATCGTGGAAGATGCCGGCCGCGGCTGGCGGCGTGTCGTCGCCTCTCCAGAACCGGTGGAGATCATGGAGGAAAACGCCATCCGCGGCGCGGTCCACGAAGGTTGGATTGTGATTGCCTGCGGTGGCGGCGGCATTCCGGTCGTACGCAAGGAAGATGGCGAGCTGCGCGGCGTGGCTGCCGTCATCGACAAGGATCTGGCCAGCAGTCTCTTGGCGCAGAAGATCCATGCTGAACTTTTCGTGATCTCGACAGCCGTGGAGAAAGTAGCGCTGAACTTCGGCAAACCCGATCAGACGTGGCTCGATCGGATGACGGTCGCTGAGGCGAAGCAGTACCTCCAAGAAGGCCACTTCGCGCCTGGCAGCATGAAGCCCAAGATCAAGGCCTGCATCGAGTTCCTGGAGGCCGGGGGGGGAGAAGCGCTGATCACCAATCCGGAGAACATGGAGCGGGCACTGCGGGGTGACACGGGGACGCGAATTGTACAGGAGAAATAGCATGAATTGCAGCTATCAACAAATCGAGTCCGGGTGAAATATGCGACATGTCAAGAACTTGAAATGCACCCTCTGCGGCGCTGAATACGCGCCAGATGAAGTGGAATACGTTTGCCCGAAGCACGGTAACGAGGGGATACTTGACGTCCAGTACGACTACGGTCAGATCGGTGGCCCCTTCTCTCGCGAGGAAATAGAGGAGAGTAAAGACTACAGCATCTGGCGCTACAAGCGGCTGCTGCCCGTCGAACCTGACAGCCCAGTGCCGCCGCTCCAGATAGGCTGGACGCCGTTGTATCCCGCGCCACGCCTGGCCGAGAAGCTGGGACTGCACCACCTCTGGGTGAAGGACGACGGCCGGCAACCAACGGCGTCTTTCAAGGACCGCGCCAGCGCTATCGCTGTGGTGAAAGCGCGAGAAGTCGGCGCTGAGGTCATCACCACGGCTAGCACCGGCAACGCGGCGGCGGCCCTTTCGGGCCTGTGTGCCAGCGTAGATCAGCCGAACGTGATATTCGTGCCGGCCTCGGCGCCGGAGGCGAAAGTCGCCCAGTTGCTGGTCTTCGGCTCCACGGTGCTGCTGGTCGAAGGGACGTACGGCGATGCCTTCGACCTGTGCACGGAAGCGGCCCACGAGTACGGCTGGTACAACCGCAACACCGGCTACAACCCGTACATGACCGAGGGCAAGAAGACGGCGGCCTACGAAATCTGCGAGCAGTTGAACTGGGAGGCGCCGGACCGTATCTTCGTCTCGGTGGGTGACGGGTGCATCATCGGTGGGCTGCACAAGGGCTTGAAAGACCTGCTGGCACTGCAATGGATCGACAAGATGCCGAAGTTGATGGGCGTCCAGGCCGAAGGCTCGTCTCCCCTGTATCAAGCCTGGAAGGACGGCGTCGATCCGGCCGAGATGGCGCGGATCGAGGTTCACACCATCGCCGATAGCATCTCGGCCGGCCTACCTCGGGATCGGGTCAAGGCCATGCGGGCGGTGCGGGAGACTGATGGCGCGTACATCGCCGTGTCGGACGAGGAGATCCTGCGAGCGATGCCGGCGTTGGCGCGGGGGTGTGGGGTGTTCGCGGAGCCAGCCGCCGCCGCGGCGTATGCCGGCCTGGTCAAGGCCGTCGAGCAACGCCAGATTGACCCCGGCGAGCGCATCGTTGTCCTGACGACCGGCAGCGGCCTGAAGGACATTCGCTCCGCTATGAAATCTGTGGGCGAGCCGCACCGCGTGGCACCGACGTTGAACGCCGTGAAGGAAGCACTGGGGTCAAACCTAGCACGCTGAGAGCGAAATACCCCACTGTTAGGTGAAATCCGACTTTTGCTCACCGATGCGCATTTTCTTATATGTTGTGGTACTGCCATGTCTGGGGATCATCCTGGCCGGGTATGCTGAGTGGATCATCCATCCGCCGGGGCGTCAACGAGCACAATGGTGGCGTGGGTAGCGTCACTTCCACTGGCGGGCGGCTGGACATCGGGGCCCTCCAGGCGCAGCGGGAGGAGCTGGGGTTAACGCCGGGGACGGAATTGGAGAAGCCGTTGCCGTGGCTGTATCAAGTGCGACACGTGCTCTTCGGTTGGTGGGAGGACATCGAGGACGACAGCATCCAGTGCACCTACCTGTCTGCGTGCTCGCACAGGCAGGCTGCGGGGGACCCAGGTGGCGCGCAAGAGTGCCACTCCGCGCTACAAGAAATACTACGCTGCGGAAGGCAACCCGCAGGAGGTGGCGGTCTATCGCTGCTACTGCAAGCGTCCGGCCTGTGCCCCTATAAGACCTTCACCAACCTGCCGCCGGGACTGGTGCCCTATTCGCGGTGGTCGTTGGAGGTGCACCTCGAGGCGTTACAGCAGTATGCCTGGGGCCGGG
>JAANWY010000096.1 GCA_018263655.1 Anaerolineales bacterium
CCTCTCCCAACTCTGGGAGAGGGGGGAACTCGGCTCCCCTCCCCTAGAATTGGGGGAGGGGCTGGGGGTGGGGGCCGACTTGCGGCTAGTCTGACAATGTCAAGTTAGAGACCGCCTGCGAAATCTAGAGCAATCATCTGATGCCCGGCGAGCTGTGGCAGCACGAACTCGACGCGGTCGCCGTTCTGTTGGAAGTTCAGCGGCTGGCGTTCGGGCACGCCGGCCACCTCTGTGACTTCTCTTGGCACTCTCACCGAAACCTTCACGTCGTAGAGGGGGATCACATCTTCGATCACGTCGAAATCTTCGCCTCGCCGCTCCGGGACGTAGTGCAGCAGGTGCACCACCCAGCGGTTCTCAACAGGTTGCTCGTTGACCGTCACCTGCAGTGTGCTGGGGCCTTCGTGGCGGACCAGCGGCGCCGGCAGCAGGATGTCCAAGGTATTCAGAAACAGCGCCTTGCACCAGCGCGGGGCATTCTGGTTGTACTGGGTGAAGATGGGGTGGGCGAAGTAGATGGCCCGACCACTCTGCACGATGCCCGGATTCCCCACTTGGCCGGACGAGGGCGTCTGCCGGTGGGAGCAGAAATGTCTGTAGGTCCGATCGAAGTACGACAGGATCTTATCCGCCAGCACTTCGCTGCCGGGTTCGGCCTCCACCTCTAGCCCTTTCATGTACATGGCATGCTCGGTTTCTGGTAGACCTTGGCCGATCTCCCCCTCGGGCAGGATGTACTCCACGAAATCGTGCTGCGGAAAATGCTTCCCTCGGACCAGCTCCCCATCCGGGCCACGGGGGCCCTCCTCCTTCAACCTGACGCCAAGCGACTCGAGCCTGAAGGCGCTCGTCTCTTCGTTCAGGCCGGACTCGAACGAAGCGATCAGCGCGCCGCCGCCGGCGAGGTACGTCTCGATCTTGCCGGCCAGCTCATCGGAGACAGGGATCCTGTCAGGCAACACGATAACTTCGTAGCGCCCAAAGTCGCTGGCTGAATCGATGATGTCGAACTGGTGCCCGCCCTCCTGCAGCATGCGGGTGATGCCTGTGATCGCCGGCGGTAGATCGCGTTGTGCTGCGCCCCAAAACTCCTCCGGTGTCAGCACACCAACTTCCGTCACGGGCACAGCACCCTTACACCAGGGTTCTTTCTCCTCCACTTCGGCGTAGACCGATCCCACTAAGTCGTAAACGTGCGGGTCGATCTGCCCCGACGGGTGGAGTTGATCGCCAATCGAGCACTTGGCGCCCAGGGCCAGCATGTTGAAGCACTCATATTGCAGGGCTTCTGCGTTCTTGAGAGAGTGGAAGTCGCCCCACGAGGTGTGGAACTTGCCCGTCATGCCCAGGCAGTCGATGCCGAGGGTGCGCGCATACCGCACCGCCACCGGGAAATGCAGGTAGCCCCAACCCCCGCTGGGCAGTGATTCCAGTTCGAAGTGAGTGTACGCATTGGCTACAGGCCGGTGCCGGGTGCCGATGTGGCCGGCGTTGTAGAAGATGCTGGAATCTGCACCAAACTCACGCACAAAAGCACTCATCTCGCGCTTGAAATTGTTGATAGTCTGGAGGCCAAACCGTCGCCGGGCCTCGGCATCGGATGGTTCGAGGCCGGCTGCCTCCATCTCAGCCCGGCAGTATTTGCACGAGCAATCCTGGGGCTGCACGATGTCGAAGAAGATCCCGTCTGCCGGCAGCGTCTCCAGCACTTCTTGCACGTGGGGTTTGAGGAAGTCATCAACGTAGGGCGAGTTCACGCACAGGGTGCGGTAGAAGCCGGCCTCATACAGCGGTGTACCGATCGGGCAGCCTGCCTCATCGACGACCAGCCACTCGGGGTGCTCGTTGGCTGTGAAGTGATCCCACTGCACCGTGAGGTAGACGGGCACGCGAATGTCCCGCGCGTGGCAGGCTTCGATCTGCTCTCTGAGCAGGTTTCGGGTCAGGTGCGGGTGCCGCCGCTCGGGGAAGGCCTGCGTGTCGAAGTAGATCCAACCGTGGTGGCAGCGTCCGAAGCACGTGATCGAATCTACATGGGCCTTCTCCAGCGTAGAGGCGAATTCCTCGGGATCGAATGCCGAGCCGATCCCTTCGATGTGCTCGCTGGTGTGGAAATCGAGGTGAATCTGACGGAAACGGAGATCAATGGTGCTCATCAAGGCGCCTCCTTTGTTTGCACTCGGGCTACAAGGTCGCTGCAGCCCGGGGCATCGGCCTGGTTCTTGGCGAGATCGACGAGCCAATCCGGGAAACGCCCGCCGGCGTCCGCTTCCGCCTGAGCAAAGAGCTCGTTCACGACGTCCGGGTGTTCGTCGGCGACGTTCACGGCGAATGGGTCCCTCGCCTCCAAGTCGTGGAGAAGCACGCCGGTGCCATCGACCTTGCAGTTGAACCACCACTTGCCCGTGATGACCGTGATCGCTGAGCCCCATGCCACGGTTGCGTGGTTGCGTGGCCCGGTTTTCCCGGCTGAGGCATCCTCCAGGAACGGGATACCGTCGGTCTCCACTGAGGGTTCGACCTTTGCCCTTTCCAAAATCGTCGCCGTGATGTCGTGGAACTGCACAAACATATCACTCGTCTCGCCGGCATGCTCTGCTTGCGGGAAGCGGATCATGAGCGGCAGGTCGAACACTTCTGGCGTGGAGGGGTACCCGCGTTTGCCCAGATAGTTTCGGTCGCCGATGGAGTGACCATGATCGGAGGCGAGGATGACTAGTGTGTTGTCCAGCAAACCAAGCACCCGCAGGCTCTCCATGAAGTACCCGAACCAGCGGTCGCACATGGTGACCTCACCGCTGTAGTTGGCGCGGGTACGCGTGAGCAGCGCCTCGTCGAGGTCCGATACATCCCCGTAGGCGGAGACCACCTGCTCCTGCCCCTCCGCTGTCAGGTACATCTCCCGGTAGTGCGGGGGAACCAGCCACGGCTCGTGCGGATCGAAGGACTCGACAGTCAGGAAGAACTTACCGGCATCCCGGTTCTCCTCCAGCCAACACGCGGCTTCCTTGAGCACTCGGGGCGCGAAGTAGTCTTCCTCCCGGCGGCGATCATGTATGTTCATGATGCACTGCTGGATGAAGTCGATCCTGGCTTGGCCCTGCCCACGCATCTCCTCTGGCAACCAGTGGTCGATTTCCTCCTGGGTCAGTCGCGGTCCGGAGCGTGCCGGATCCGTTTCCTGACCGCGCAGGAACATCCACTGGTCGAAGCCACGCCAGAAGTTCTTGGATGGCTTGAACATGTGATAGAGATCTGCGATCAGCCCGGTGCGGTAGCCGGCCTCGCGCAGTATCTCAGCCAGGGTGGGTTGCTCTTCGGGGATCGGCCCCCAACCGGGAGCGCCCACGAAGTCGCCCTTCAGGCGGAAGTCAGCGTTGTGGAAAGGGTAGACGCGCCGGCCGGTGTAGATGGCGCGCCGGGCCGGCAGCGTAGGCAGGGATTCTGGATAGGCCCTTGTCAGCAGCAGTGACTGCTCGGCAAAAGCGTCGAAATGGGGCGTGTGGACCTTTCCCCAGGGAGGAGAACCGTATGCGCCGACGCAGTCCTTGCGCAGAGAGTCGAAGATTACGAGGATGATGTTCATTCGATGTACCTTCTTACTAACTGTTCAGGTAGTGGGACCCTTGCGAAGGTTTGCCAATCGCATTCGGGTTGAAAGGCCCCTCACCAGTCGAAAATCGGCCTCTTGCCACGACTGTTCTAAACCTTCGCAAGGGTAGCTGAACGCTTGCCCTCCTCACTACGTTCAGGAGCAGATATGATGTGCGGACGCCAGAGAGTATACACCAAAGTATTGAAAAGACTCAAACGGTTGATGCCGACTCAATCGTGTGGTGCTGATTGTGCCGGCCGGGCGCCCCCAGGCGGCTGGTAGAAGCACACGGGTCGATTATGAAGCTTGAAAAGTTGATCGGGAAACGGAACATCGGAGCAGCGAGAAATGCGGAAAAGTGGGGTCGGTGGGGGGCGGCCGCCCCCCACCGACCCCACTTTTCCGGTCTCTTCTTGTGTAGGCACGAAGTGCCTGAGTAGTCACTTTCAAACTTCATCATCGACTTCTCTGAAGGAGCGCTAGATGCAATGAGTCATGACATGATAAGATTAGCTGCAACAGGTGTTGCATTTTCCGCGAATCTATGCTATAATGGTCTGCGAGATTCGAAGAGCCGACTGAGGACTTCTCATGGCACACTCGGGCAGTCTGGAAGACCGCATCACATCCTCCCTCGACAGCTTCAGCCGCAAACAGAGGCGCCTGGCGCGCTTCATGCTGGACAACAAGTACTTCGTCTCCTTTGCGTCGGCCGGCGACGTGGGCGACAAGGTGGAAGTCAGTGCGGCGACTGTTGTCCGCTTTGCGCAAGGGCTCGGCTATGAAGGCTTCTCAGAACTCCAGACCGCCATCCGTGAGGAACTCCCCAGCTATCTGACGGCCGTAGAGCGGATGGGTGAGCGACTAAGCGAGCCCCCCGCGACCGACGACGTCCCCCAAAGCGTATTCCATTCTGACATCAACAATATTGAGCGGACCGCGAACGCCTTGTCCGCGAGCGAGCTGGATGCCGTCCTGGACGAAATGGTGCGGGCGGACCACATCCTCGTTGTCGGGTCGGGTATTTCGATGGGGCCGGCACTGTTCTTGACGCATTCCTTGAAGGTCATTGGAATGGATGCCCGAGCCGCCCTCGATGGCGGACTCTCCCTGGCTGTAGACACCGCGCAGTTGGAGCCGAGCACTCTCCTGATTGCCATTGATCTATGGCGCTACGTGCGTTCCACGGTGGAGGCGGTGTACGCTGCTCGACAGCAGGGCGTACCGATCGTCACGATCACGGACAGTGTGGTCTCGCCACTGGCGCAGGCTGCGGACTACGCCTTCGAGGTTGCTACGGATGGCGTGACGCACAGTTTGTCGCCTACGGCCGTGATCACTCTAATCAATGTGCTTATCGCAGGTCTGTCCTATCGGGCGCCGGAGCAGAGGATGGAAGCCCTGCGCCGGGTGGACGCTGCGTATCGCAAGCGAAATCTCTTAATCGTGGAGTGAGGGAACTGCAAGTAAATGATTGTCCCAAAAAGCTGCCAACACCGTAGGTGGGACACCACCCGAAATCTGCGAATTCTGGGATGATTAGTTTCCTGCAGATTCCTGAATGATGCAAGTGACTGTTTGTGGAGGCGGGAACGGAGCGCATGCCCTTGTCAGCCTGATCGGCGCGCGCCAGGACTGGACAGTCAATGTGTATGCGCCGTACGGCGATGAAGCTGAACGCTGGCGTAAAGCCGTGGCGGTTCGCGGTGGTGTCGCCGCGATGACGTCCGACGGGACCCTGGTAGGTCAGCCGGCACGGATCAGCGCCGACCCGGCGAAAGTGGTGCCTGGGTCTCAGTTGGTCCTGTTGGCGTTGCCGGCTTTCGCCCACGAGATCATGCTCCGCGATATTGCACTTCACCTCGGCGACAACGTCTGGATAGGCGCGCTGCCGGCTCGTGGGGGGTTCGACTGGTGTGTTGAGGACGTTTTGAGCAGCGGAGAACTCACCTCTGCCCCTCTGCCCCTCTGCCCCTCTGCTCTTTTTGGTCTGCAGACGTTGCCGTGGGCATGCCGGCTGACGAGGTACGGCCAAGAGGTCGAGATTCTGGGGACGAAGGCAGTGATCGATTTGGCAACGCAGCCTACAGCGGCGGCCGGCGACATCACTACGCTGCTTGGCGAGCCGCTCGGCGTCCGTCTGGAGCCCGTTGCCAGCTTCCTGAGCCTGACGTTGGCCAACACGGGTCAGCTTATCCACCCGGGCATCATGTACGGGTTGTTCCACGACTGGGACGGCCGACCGTACGACGAGGCACCGTTCTTTTACCAAGGCGTCGATGCAGAGATCGCCGGCGTTCTTCAGCAGTTGAGCGATGAGGTCCAGGCCGTTCGCGCTGAGCTTGAGCGCCGCTACCCCGATCTCGATCTCTCTGCCGTGCGACCGCTGGATGAGTGGGTGCGGCGCTCGTACGCCGGCGACATCGCCGACCCGTCGTCACTGCAGAGCTGTTTCAACACAAACCGCAGCTATGCCGGCCTCCGGGCCCCCATACGTAACACGAGTGACGGCTTGATGCCCGATTTCAGAGCCCGCTACCTAGCCGAAGATGTGCCCTGCGGCCTGGCGGTGACGCGAGGGATTGCAGAGTTGGCCGACGTGGAGACACCGATGATGGACGAGGTGATCACCTGGGCGCAGGAGCGAGTGGAGAAGGAGTATCTGGTTGATGGGAGGCTTCAAGGCAGAGACGTAGCGGCGACGCGGGCGCCACAGCGATACGGGTTCGAGACGTTGAACGACTTGGGGGCCACGAATGAATTCGCGGCCTGATACGCGAAACGCGTTTTAACGCGTTTCAACTTAGCGGAACCCAGCAGAACGTGTTTCAACACGTTTCGCATTGTCAGACACCGAATTCATTCGGTGGGCTATGGAAAAGACTCCGTGATCTTTGAGTCCGTACTCACGGATCACGCAATACGTAACGCTTTCAGGAGGAGCTCTCAGTGGATTCCGAGGAAGAACAGGCAAAAGACAAGCCGCCTGACCCAAGTCACAGACGGTTCGACACGCCCCTCGACGGGCTCGGGACGGAGCTCGCTACGAAGCGGCGGGTCATGGTCGGCGCCATTGGCAAATGTGTGCACAATCTGGGCGTTGAAACGTTTGCTGATTGGATGGCGGATCAGGAACTTGGCTATGTCAGCGTCAAGCTGGGGCCGGCTGTCCCGATCCAGGAAGTCATCAACAAGATCCGCGAGGCACGCCCCGAGGTGGTCGGCGTGTCCATGCGGCTGGGCGACCTGCACGTAGACAAGCTGATCGCCGAGTTCGTGGAGTCGGCGACGAAGTACGGGCTGCACCCCCGTGACAGCGGCATCCGCTACACTTTCGGGGGTTTGCGGCCGGCGGCCAATCTGGTGCGCGCCATGACCCACCTACCTCTGGAACAGGACCGCTTCGTCCGCGAGGACGAGAAGCACTTCGATTTGGAAGCGGTGGCTGAGGAGCATAAAGACAGGGCAGACTTTCACCATTTCTTCGAGCTGGTGGTGGACGACTTCGTCACGATGGGGGAACTGGAGCGATTCGCTCATCATCTTCCGCCGGCTCACGAGGTGGAGGAGCTCGAGTGGTCCGATTTCCTGGTCGAACGCATTCGCCAAGTGCGGGAGCGAGAGGATCGCCCCATCATCCGCGCCCACATCGGCATCGCCGACGAACGCATCGAGCCCACTGTGGAGGCCATCGAGAAGCTGTCGGATGCCGGCGCCTTCGAGATCGTTTCCTTGGCTCCGGACCAGACATCTCAGGAGTTGCTGGCCAAGTTCATTCGCGGCGAAGAAGACCCCGACAAGTACCTGGCCGGCCAGGGCGGCGCCCCCATCCGCACCATCGAGGATCTAAAGCGGCTGAAAGCCGCCTCTCGGCGCGGCAACTACCCATTGACCCGCATCTACACCGGCACCGACGAGCTCGTAGAGCTCGCCAGGCTGTGGGAAGAGCACCTGAACATGGCCTTTCCGGCGGTGCCCATCTTCTACTATAACGAACTCGACGGACGCGGCCCCATCAGCATCCGCGATTCCTTCGACGAGCATTTCGCCGCCATCGAGTGGTGGGCCGAGCAAGGCAAGCCGGTCGAGATCAACGATCCTCACCAGTGGGGTCTGCGCTACGCCACCGACGATATGCAGGTCACCGACCATGTCCTGTGTGCCGTCAGCGCATTGAAAAAGGGCGTCAGGCACTACGTCATGCAGATGATGTTCGAGCTGCCACCGGAGATCTCGGCGCTGGACGACTTGGCGAAGATGAAGGCGGCCTACGAGCTGGCCGAGCCACTGACGCGTCACTATGGCTTCCACATCATCAAGCAAACGCGGTCGGGCCTGCCGAGCTTTCCGCCCAACTTGAACGAGGCCAAGGGTCATCTGGCCTTTGGCATCTACACGCAGCTCTATCTGGAGCCCGACATTCTGCACGTCGTCACCCATTCCGAAGCGCATCACGAGGCCAGTGCCGACGACATCATCGAATCTTGCGAGATCACGAAGCAAGTGTGCTGGGACTTCGTCAAGGGGCACGTCCCCGATATTTGGGCCGATCCGGTGCTGAAGGCCCGCAAACGGGAGCTGAAGGAGGGCGCGATGTACAACCTGCTGCACGGCGCCATCCTCGGAGGCTACGACGGCCCGGTCACCCCGGAGAATTTCTGGGAGTGGGCCAAGGAGCCCGATGAGGATTCCGAAAAGAATTTTGAGACGATGCTCCTCAACCTGATCGACGAGGCCAACTATCCGACGGGCGTGTGCGGCTTGATCGGCGCTGACACGCTGGATTTGGCGTTGCAGATCGGTCTCTACCAGGGGCCGCACATCACGGTGGTGGACCGGCGCTACGAAATGGCCGGCGCCTGCCGCACCAAGGTCATCGATGGCATGTGCCGCATCGACGAGTGGGATGGCATCACGGTTGACAGCGAATTTGAGCGCGTGGACCTGGTCCGCGAGCGGTATCCGTGGTACTTCTACAAAGATGTGACGCGGGCTGACGAAGATACCTACATCGCCGAAGATGCCGAGGTCGAAGAGATCGACGATGAGACCGTGGCCCAGTTCCGCAAGCAAATCGGCGTCACGGGCCTGGCGGACGAGAAGGTTCTGGTGGTCGACTTCGGCAGCACCTACACCAAGACGGGCATCTTCGACACCAAGGACGAGACGTTCGAGCTGTGCTACGTGCCAACGACGGTTGACGATATCCGGGTCGGCTTGGCCAACGCCCTCGGCGTACTCGACGCCTGTGAGGAGTGGGGCGATTGGCGGCCGCTGGCAAAGAAGATGAACGAGTTCGCCGTGCGATTGCCGTGCTCCAGCGCCAAGGGCGGGCTCAAGATGGTGACCGTGTCACTGGTGAAGGAAGAGTCCGGCTTCGCGGCTGAGTTGGCGGCGCTGACGGCCGGCGCTAAGCTGTTGGGCTCCTACGCGGGTAAACTGACGCTGGAGCAGGCGCGCGCCATCTACGAAGTCGATAAACCGGAGATCGTCCTGCTGGCCGGCGGCACCGACCAGGGCGGCGACTCCGAGACGCAGCTTCACAACGCCCGCCTGCTGGCCGAGGCTGCCAAGTACGTCACGTACACCGAGTACGGCGTGCCCGTGATCTACGCCGGCAACCAGGACGTTCGCGGGCAGATCGAAAACATCTTCGCCCATCACGACGTGGATACTCGCGTAACGCCCAACGTCATGCCCGAGATCAACGAGTTCCACATCGAGGTGGTGAACGAGGCCATCCGCGAGCTCTTCCAGACGGTCATCATCCGCGGCAAGGGCTTCGACGTGGTCGAGGAGTACATGGACGCCCCCTTCACGCCAACGCCGCGAGCCGCTTTCCGGGGCATCAACCTGTTGGCGCAGGGGTACGGCAACGAGGAAGGCCTGGGCAACATTGTGGCCCTGGACATTGGCGGCGCCACGACGGATTTTTACTCCAACGTGGATGATAATCCGTTGTACTTGTTCCCTGGCAAAGATCACCAACGCAAGGTCAAGCGCACGATTCTGAAGACCCCGAACGTGCCCTTGATCTATCGTCGGGTGGAAGGCAAATACGGTCTGAGCTACAACGCGGAGAACCTGAAGGAACTGGATCGCTTCCAGGACGGTTCGATGGCGCGTGAACTGAGTCGCTATCTGGCCGCGCGCTTCCCCAGGGAATTCGGGCCGGGCGAGGATCAGTTCCGGCGCTTCGCCCGCACTGAGCAAAGCCGAAGTGACGGCGGCTACCAGGTGGATCTGGACGGCTACTTGAGCTGGCTTACCCAGAACCCACACTGCGTCCCTGAAACCGCGCTGGAGAACGCGGCGCGGTCTTTCCTGGCCAAGGAGATTATGGCCATCGCAACCGGCAAACACGTTGGTCGGGTGGATGAGACAGAGACGTACTTCCTGCAATACGGCGTGAATTACTTCAATCAGCCTGTGACGGTGCTGCTCATCGGCGGGACGATCTATCACAAGTGCCGCGATCAGCAACCTGGATATCGTGAAGACCTCAAGCTGGTTGCTGGCGGCGTGCTGTACAATGCCGAGGAGTCGCATATCCTGCGGCCTACGGGGCCGGTGTTGCTGGATGCCCAGTACCTAGTCAGCATTCTGGGGGGCTTGTACGGCCGCGTGCATCCGGAGCAGGCGCTGCGGGTCATGAAGCGTGAGCTCATGTCGTTGGACGTGGAGGTCCCGAGGCGCGACCGTGAATTGATGCCGGCCTAGTTGACGGAGGAGCAGGAAGACGGAGAATGGAAAGGGGAAAATGGAAAATGGAGAAAGGAATCCATCCTCCATCTTCCACCTTCCATGCTCTGCTCCTCCGCGCGGAGAAAGGGGGTGATGACGCAGGAACGAGACCCACTACTGGTCCACTGATTGCGCGCGAGTAAGTCATCAGTGCTTCATCAGTGCTTCAATAGATAAGGAGGAGACATGTTCACCCGAAAGAATCTCGTCGTGTTGATCGCCGCTTTGTTGCTGGTATTGGTCCTGGGAGCGTGTGCGCAGCCGGCCGCCCAGCCCCAAGTCCAGGAAAAGATTGTCAAAGAGACCGTCGTCGTTGAGAAGATCGTTGAGCCGACGCCGGTGCCGGGTCGCCAGACCATCCTCGTCGGTCTGACCGGAGCGCCGCCCTCACTAGATCCGGCCGACCACCGCAGCCGGCTCGCGGAGACCGTGATCCGCAACATGTTCGACGGATTGGTCACCCGCGACACCCGCAGCGGCGTGCACCTGGAGCTAGCTGAGGAGATGAACTGGGTAGACGACCAGACGTTGGAGGTCAAACTCCGCCAAGGGGTGAAGTTCCACGATGGCGTCGAGATGACGGCCGATGACGTCGTGTTCACCTTCAACCGCATCATTCAGGAAGATGCCATCGAGTTCCCCGAGGCTCACACATCCCCGCGCAAGGGCCTGATCGCTCCGCTGGCGTCGATCGAGAAGACGGGCGACTACGGCGTGGTGATGCACTTCAGCGGCGCCTGGCCGCCCGCCATGCAGATGCTGGTCCACCAGCAGATCGTGCCCAAGCACTACATCGAGGAAGTGGGCACCGAGGGCTTCGTCGAGAAGCCCATCGGCACCGGCCCTTTCAAGTTTGTGTCTTCCAAGCCGGGCTTGGAAGAGGTCGTCATAGAGCGCTTCGACGGCTTCTGGGGCGGCGCACCTGCTCTGGAGCCTGTGGGAACAGCCTGCGTGGAGCGCGCCATCTTCCGCGTGATCCCCGAAGCCTCGACCCGTGTCGCAGCGTTGCTGGCCGGCGAGATGGACATCATCCAGGCTGTGCCGCCAGAGTTGCTGGACACACTGGACCAGACCCCGGGCGTTCAGGTCCAGACGGCCCCGAGCACCCAGCCCAAGTGGATGGAGATGAACGTCAACGCAGCGCCCTTCGACGATGAGGGTGTGCGCCAGGCGATGAACTACGCCGTGGACAGGCAGCTCATCATCGATGAAATCTACGGTGGGCGCGCCGTGGTGTTGCCGGGCGCCCTGTCGCCCTTCAACAGCTTCGCCAACCAGGACCTGGAGCCGTACCCGTACGATCCGGACAAGGTGCTGGCTTTGCTGGAGGAAGCCGGTTGGGCGGACTCCGACGGCGACGGCGTGCTTGACAAAGATGGCGAGCCCTTCGCTTTCACCATGGACACCCTGGAAGAGTGGCGCCCGCTGGCCGAGGCGGTGGCTGGTCAGTTCCGAGCGCTCGGCATTGATGCCGGCGTTCGCTTCTGGGAGAAGAGCGTGGTCAAGCCTAAGCTGATGGCTGGCGAACGCAGGGCCTTCCTGGATGACTGGGGGGACTCAGCTTTCGATCCCGTGGGGCACTTTGAGGCCAAGTGGCATGGCTTCGTCGAGGGGCAGCCCTACGGTCGGGGGAACTACTCGACCTACAACAATGAGCGCGTGAACGAGCTCATCAAGCAGGGGGAGACGACTCCCGACCCGGCCAAGCGCCAGGAGATCTACGATGAGGCCCAAGAGATCGTCTACGAAGAGGCGCCGGCCGTGTTCCTGATTCTGCCCGAGGAAGCCGAGGCAGCCTCCGAGCGTATTGAGAACTGGGAGCCGGCTTCGGACAGCCGCATCAACCTGCACGATGTGTGTCTGGCTCCGTAGCTGGTGTTGGGTTGACAGACTGAGCGCTGTCCGTTGAGCGAAATCATCGTGGTACGTGTTGCGTGTTGCGTCTTTCGTCTTGCACGCAACACGTACCACGCAACACGCAACACGCCAGAGGTTCACTAATCTGGAGGATAAGCGTTGACATGGTAATTTATGCAGCATCCTGAGTAGGCCGGAACGTAGTGCAGGCCGTATCGAAGGGTGCGGCTCTCACGGCGGGACTTTGCCAACTTGCACCCCTCGATACGCGCTCAACACTGCCCTTCGTCAAGCTCAGGACGTCGTTTCGCGCTACTCGGGATGCTAACTTTGGTATCCCTGAAGCTTACTTTGGAGGAAGGTTAAGCTTGAGAGCTGTCAAGATTCTAGAGCGCATTTTGGCCGCCATCCCCATCATGTTCGGTGTGGCTATCGTCGTCTTCATCTTCATGCGCCTGACGCCGGGCGACCCCGTCGATATCATGATGGGGCAGGGTGGAGCGGTGTCGGCCGGCGAGATGGAGCAGTTGCGCCACGAGTTCCACCTGGACGAGCCGCTGGCCGTGCAACTTTGGCTGTTTCTCAGAGATGCCGTACGCGGTGATCTCGGCTACTCGTACATCCAGAAGCGGCCAGTGACGGACCTCATCGCTGAGCGTTTGCCGGCTACCATCGAGCTTGCCTCGGGGGCGATGCTCTTCGGCTTGATCATAGCCATACCCATCGGCATCGTCTCTGCGGTGCGTCAGAACTCACCGCTGGACCGCTTTAGCATGGCGGGCGCGTTTCTTGGCATTTCAATGCCCGGGTTCTGGCTAGGCATCATGCTGATCTTACTCTTCGCCGTGCGCTTGCGCTGGCTGCCGGTTCAAGGTCGACTAGGATACGAAGCGCAGTTGCAGGAGGTAACCGGTCTTTACGTGCTGGACAGCCTTATCACCGGGAACCGCGTTGCTTTGGTCGCCAGCTTGAAACATCTTGCGCTGCCGTCGATCACCTTGGGCGCGCCGGTGGCCGCCGTCGTGGCGCGGGTGCTGCGGTCCAGTATGCTGGAGACGTTGCGCTCGGACTACGTGACGCTGGCCAGGGCGAAGGGCGCGCCGGAATGGAACGTCGTCTTGAAGCATGCGCTGCGCAACGCACTGATCCCGACGGTCACGGTCGTCGGTCTCCAGGTTGGTGTGTTGTTGGGCGGTAATATGATCGTCGAGACGGTGTTCGGCTGGCCGGGGCTGGGCCGGCTCGTGGTGAAAGCGATTTTCGAACGCGATTTTCCGCTTGTGCAGGGGACCGTCATGGTCTATGCTTTTACTTTCGTGGCTGCCAATCTGATCGTCGACATATTGTACACGTATTTGAATCCGAAGATTGCACTCTAGAAGTCAATAGACGGAATACGCAATACGCGGTTGGGAAGCCATCGCTATAACCGCGGACCGTGTTGCGTGTTGCGTGATGTGTAGTAGGAGGTCTTCTCTTGGAGGCTGCTCCACAAGCTGATTCGCCAGTCGCACGACAAACGTATTTGTGGCGTGTTCGCCTGAGGCTGTGGCGCCAGAGCGTGGCCGGCTTCCTGGCTGAGCTACGCGGTCATCCGTTGGCTATGCTGGGCGGTATCGTGGTTTTGGTGTATGTACTGGCAGCCGTCTTCGCTGAACAAATCACGGTTCACGATCCTACGCTGGGGAACCTGAGGCTGCGGCTGGACCCACCTGGTTGGCACGCTGAAGGGGACTGGTCCTATCCGCTAGGAACCGATTCGCAAGGTCGCGATCTTCTGACGCGCATCATCTTCGGCGCTCGGGTCTCGCTGGCGGTCGGGCTGCTCTCGGTGGGGGTTTCGGTGGCGATCGGGACGTTCCTGGGAGCCATCACCGGCTACTACCGGGGCCGGCTTGATGACCTGGTGTCGCGCTTCGCTGATCTACTGTTGGCTTTCCCGTATCTCATCTTC
>JAANWY010000097.1 GCA_018263655.1 Anaerolineales bacterium
GGCATGGTTCAATTGAGGCGGAAAACACCTTGACACTTTTGGGTAGCAGGCCAACCGTGTTGGCCGTTGAAAGCGAGCCAAACTTCGCATTTCGGAGCCGCCCAACGCGGTTGGGCTAACTACCCATGGTGTTAATTGTCAACCAGGGTTCTGGCCAAACTGAACCATGCCGATTTATCCCAGCGACCGTCTTTTGATCGCCGAAGGGCCTGTGCTGAGCGTAGCCGAAGTATCTCCTGACCGAGGCGAAACGGGCTCGGTCAGGAGACCTTCGCCCATCGCGAGACGTAATCTAACAATGTCAAGCTACTGAGAGTCGAGCACGAAAGAGAGGTGAGGAACCGACATGGCCCTTCTGGACCACGCAATCCGCTGGCTGGAACCCGTGGCGGCACCCCGACGACACATTGCCGCCAATAACTCTCCCGCCTCAGACTTCATTCCACGTAGAGTGCGACGCCGTTTTCTCACATCCCCAAGCCCGGTTCAACCGCTTCATGCGGATACGGCGGAATACCAGGTCGTCGACACTGCCCGAGCTGCGTGGCGACGAGGGCAGCACGGCGCCGTGGCCTTTCTGGGAGCGTTCGGGACTGGCAAAACGACACTCTTGAAGAGCATCAAGGCCTCGCTAAGCGATCTGCCTGTCCTGTACCACAACTTCGCAAGCCGCATTCTCGGCGAGGGCCAACTGCTCGGTCAACTCGGGTGCGGTCTCGGTCTGTCCCCGGATGCGGGCCTCGACGATTTGGCTGCGTCGCTGCAAGCCGGCCCACGGCGCATCGTCCTGCTGGATGATTGCCACTTGCTATTCCTACGCCGGCCGGGTGGGTTCGCTCCGCTGGACAGCCTGCTGTGGCTCATATCGACCACAGATCGGCACGTCCTATGGATTACGAGCTGGAACACCTACTCGTGGATGTACCTCAAGTCCGTGCGCGGTCTCGCGGATCATTTCGTCTTGGTGCATCCGATTTCGGCCCTTGCCCGCGACCAGATGCAGCAAACGTTGACGGACCGAGTAGACCAGGCAGCGCTCCCGGTCGTCTGGCCGAAGGATGAAGAAGAGGGCATCTTTCGGACCATCTGGACCAACGCGCGCGGCCGGCCCGCCCTGGGACAGCACATCTTCCTGCACTCGCTGCGCCCGGCCGGCGATGGTACATTCACCCTGCGTGCCGACACGGTTTGCCTGCCACCGCAGCAATGCGAAGTCACGGGCGGCGAAGAGGCCCACGCACTCGACAACCTCGTCCGGCATAGTGCACTCTCGGCGCGCGAACTGGCGAGCATCAACCACATCAGCAAAACGCACGCAGCCGCGATCCTGGCTCGGACCACGGCGAAAGGGTTCACGCTCTGTCTGGATCCAGATTATCGTCTCAATCCGATGTACGCTGATGCCGTCGTCGCCTACCTCGACAGCCGGCGGGCCATTTCCTTTCGGGAGGTGCAAGCCGGATGAACGAATGGCTTCCCAAGGCCGGGCCCTGGCTGCAATTGCTGAGCCGGCTCTCTCTCGACATCGCTTTCGAGGGGCTGTGGCTATTGCTCGGCGGATATCTGACGATTCGGGGGTTGCAGTGGGCCGCCCAGACTTATCTGCACCGCTACGAGCGTCATACTCTGATTGTGCAGCGGGTGATGCGTCTCATCGAGCTGTGCGTGTGGGTCGGCATCGTGCCCGTCGGCTTGCTGCGCCTGCTTCAGCCCGATCGAGACATGATGCTGGCCATTCTGGGAGCTGGGGCAGTGGCGTTCGGATTCGCGCTGAAGGACCTGGCGGCGGGATTGGTAGCCGGCGTGGTCATCACGCTGGACCGCCCGTTTCAAGTCGGGGATTATGTCGAGATTGAAGGGTATGCCGGCGAGGTGGCGAACATCAGCCTGCGGTCAACGACCATCATATCGCTGAACGACGATGCGATTACGGTTCCGAATTCGACATTCCTGACAGCGTCGGTCTCCAACGCAAACGCCGGCTCGCTGGCATGCATGGTCGTAACCGACTTCTATTTGGCACACGACGCCGGCTACGAACAAGTGAAGACGATCCTGTGGGAGGCTGCCGCTACGTCGAAGTTCGTCGCCATCGATCGCCCCATCGTGGTCGTGTCACGCGAGCGGCCTTACGGCACGCAGTTCTCGGTGAAAGCCTACGTGGCCGATTACCGCAACATGTCCCGTTTCGCCAGCGACATCGCCGAGAGCGCCAAGCGGGAGTTCCGAACGCACGATATTGCCTACGCCAATGCAGCGTACGCCTCTTACCTTTATGACACTGATGTTGACCGTTGACTTACCCACACTCCCCCGGGTGCCGCTCACAATACGGCGTCGTCCCAGGCAGCCGGCCACGGTTGGCGGCGATCCAACGGTACACGACATCTTCGATCTGCTGGATGATGGGCAGATAGTACACGGACAGCACCCATCGAACACCCAAGCCCCGGGCTAGCGCAGCGTGGGCCGCGCCGGCCCCGCGATGCCGGCGACCACCCGGTTCGACGGCCCAGGCGGCCTGCTCGCACTGCTCGCGTGTGAGACCGGCCGCCTCGGGGGCGCCGGGCTTCTGAAACGGAACGGCCGTCACGCGACCGCAGCGGTCGAAGGCCTTGACCCACCCGACCGATCTCGTTCAGAAACCTCAGTTGCCGTCGAAGATCAAGATCAGTCGATTTGTTGATCGGGTGCCCGTTTTCCTCACAACTCGGTACTCCTGGCTGTGGTCCTGTTCAACTGACCGGTGGACCGGGGGAGCAGGACGAACGAGTTCGAGCGTCCGGACGCCGCAACTTGTTGCGGGCTGAGAGCGTCGGCCACCGGCTCTACAAACTTGGGATGCACACGTTGTTGGTCGTTCGTCGTGAGCCGTTAGGGGACCCTTGCGAAGGTTTGCCAGTCACATTCGAGTTGAAAGGCCCCTCGCCGACCGAGAGTTGGCCTCTGGCCAAGGCGATTCTCAACCTTCGCAAGGGTGGCTGAACGCTTATTATCACTCTTCCTCTTCGGGTTGCCGGCCGGCCAGTTCACGATCTAGCATGACGAGGGCAGCCGGCTCATCGCCCACCATCTTCAAACGCTCAACAAGCTGGGAGGTGGTGTCCTCTTCCTCTACCTGTTCCATGGCGAACCACTGGAGCAGCGCCTGGGCAGGATAATCTTTCTCTTCCACGGCAATGTCGTAGATGTCGTTGATCTGACCAGTGACCGTCTGCTCCTGCCCGTACGCAGCCTGAGCTATCTCCAGAAGCGAGTCAAACTCGGTCGGCGGCTGCTCGATCGCCTGCAGAGCGACCCGCTCACCCCGTTCGTTTAGATGATCGAAGAACTTCATCGCATGTTCGATCTCCTCCTGAGACTGAACATACAGCCAGTGGGCGAACCCCGGCATGTTGATCGACTCGCAGTAGGCCGCCATCGAGAAGTATATGTAGGCAGAGTGGAATTCGTTCCTGACTTGATCGTTCATAGCATCGCGTAGCGCTTTATTCATCGTTGCATTCTCCTTATTCGATGGTGACTACTCAGGCACTGTGCACCTGCACAAGAATAGACCGGAAAAGATGGGGGTGTGGGGGGCGGTCGCCTGAGCAGTTACGTTTGATGATTGTAAACATCTGATGACTGTAAACATCGACGGCTCTTTGAGGAATTGTGTGGTCGACCTCCGCATGCTGTACGAAATAGGCGAAATAGCGCGCCGTTTTTCCTACATATTGCGGAGCATGTGAACCTTCACCCCGCAAAAGCTCAAAGAGCCACATCGACCACGAACTCAGTCTCCAATTATAGCACTGAGTTGATCTCAACACAAGAAATCGCCGTGTTTTCCAGCAATGAAGAATAGCTATTTTTCGCACAAAAATTCCACTTCGGGTTGGGGGATTCTGAGCTTGCGGTGGCCGCAGATGAACATTACCCGTAACCGTTCAGCCATTAACAATAGGAGCGCCGGTTGAGTAGCTTCGTAGCGCCAGCGGAGAAGCGTATCGAAACCAAGCGGGTCTTACCGGAGCAGTTCTCGTTCTCGAGAGCCGCTTGGCTTCGATACACCCTTCCGCGGAGTTCATCCTGAGCTTGTCGAAGGGCTCCAGGGCACTCAGCCGGCGCTACCCCCTGAACGCTTACCATTACCCAACTGGATCAACGACATCACTTACCAGCAATTCCCGCTTTAGCGCTATTGTCATGTAGAATAGGTTCGTAGTAGCGACTTCAGTCGCTGGTTACCCGTCACAAACGACTGAGGCGACTTCAGAAAGTCGCACCGTTACTACGAACTCCATAACGGGAATTGCTGA
>JAANWY010000098.1 GCA_018263655.1 Anaerolineales bacterium
GGCGGCCGCCCCCACCGATCCCCATTTTTCCGAATATCTCAACTGCGAGGGCACTGCTTATCATAGATGGAGATACTTGAATGAAGAAGACACAGTATGATGGGTATCAATCGTTCCAGTACCTGAAGGCCGGCGAGGATTACAAAACCTACACGCTCGCCAAGGAGCTAGGGCGGGTGCCGGCCTACACGGTGGACATCTCAGACGCCGAAGAGGAGCGCGCGCGCCGGCTACTGAACGAAGGCACCGTGATCTCCCTACACGATCACGCCATGTCGATTCCCGAGGACACGAGCAGAGTCATCGAGTACTTCAGCGCTGGCCGCATCCACACGGGCTACGAAGGGCTGAGTCAATCAGGTCTCGATGCCGTCTTCGACGCCCTACTCGACGGGATCGCCATCATCACCTCGAAAATGGGCTGGAAATGGACGGACGTAATCCACGACCTGGGGATGCGGCTGAGCGACATCGCGCACCAGGACTTCGTCGTCCACGCCACGACGGTTGACGACATCCGCCAGGCGAAAGCTAACGGCCAGCTGGCCTGGATCGCCAACCTGGAATCATCGACGCCCATCGAGAACGAAATCGAAAGACTGGAGGTTCTGTATGGCCTGGGCATCCGGTGCATGGGCATCGTCTACAGTGAAGCCAACAGCCTGGGATCGGGCTTGCGCGAGCCCACGGACGGTGGGTTGAGCGTGTTCGGCCGGCAGTGCGTCAAGCGCATGAACAAGATCGGCATGGCCATCGATGTATCGCACGCCGGCGATCAGACGGCGCTGGACACCATCGAAGTGAGCGACAAGCCTGTCTTTATCACCCACGCCGGCGCGCGCGCCCTGTGGCCGTCTCGACGTCTCAAGCCCGACGAAGTCATCGAAGCCTGCGCCGACAAGGGCGGCGTAATCGGCATCGAAGCGGCGCCGCATACCACGCTCACCAAGGAACATCCCGAACACTCCATCGAATCCTACATGCAACACTTCGAATACTGTGTGGATCTCGTGGGCGTCGACCACGCGGCGTTCGGGCCAGACACCCTCTTCGGCGACCATGTCGGCCTACACCATGCCTTCGCCGAACACCTGTCCATTGCTCAGAGTCACAAGGCAGTCGACTACGAAGAGGTGGAATATGTGAAGGGTATAGAGAATCCAGCCGAAGCCTTCCCCAACATCGTCCGCTGGCTGGTGAAGCACGGCTATTCCGATGGGGATATCAAGAAGGCGATCGGCGGGAACACCATGCGCGTGCTGGAGGAAGTTTGGGTCTGACCGGCCAACACCCGAGTCCGTGCCAAATTTAGAACTGCTGTTCGCTCAGGGACATGATTCGGCGCCGGCCGCCGGGCCATCCAAGGCAACTTCGCGACCCTCACGGGCCGACGTGTAGCACGCGTCGATGATGTGGGCCCGGTACAACCCTTCGCGACCCACGTGCGCCGACCAGTTGCCGGCCCGAATCGCGCCCACGAACTCACGAACAACCGCCTGGTGGCCTTCACCTCTGCTGAGGTGTGGCTGCATATCCACCGGCACGCCCGCCACATCCGTATAGATCCGCAGCGTATCTTCCCAACTGTAGTTCTCGACTTTGATCTCGGCGCCCCCGTCAGCGCCGTACAACGTCACGCCGAAGTCGTCGCCGGCGCTCCCATACACCGCCCAGCCCGCCTCCAGCAGCAGCGTCGCACCGCCGGCGAGCCGGATGAAGGCCGTCGCTAGATCTTCCACGTCGTAGCCGGCGCCGGCCCCCATTTTGTCGTCGTACTGCCTCCCGCCACGACCGCGCGGGCCAAGCTCGGCGTACGTCGCAGCGCTGACCGTCACGACCTGGGGCTCGTCGAGTAGATACAGCCCCAAGTCGAGCACATGCACCCCCAGGTCGATCAGCGGGCCACCGCCGGCCATCTCCTTCTTGGTGAACCAACTACCCAAACCAGGAATGCCGCTGCGGCGCATCCAACTCACCTCAGCATGATAGATGCGACCCAGGCCCTCATCTTCGATATACCGTTTGAGCACCTGGACGTCGCCGCGGTGGCGATGGTTGAACACAACCTTCAAGATGCGCTGCGCCTTCAGCGCTGCCCGCACGATCTCCTCGGCTTCCGCGCCCGAGCATGCCAGCGGCTTTTCACACAGTACGTGCTTCCCATGATCGAGGGCCGCGATGGCAGCCGGCGCATGCAGGTAGTTCGGCGTACACACACTGACGGCATCGAGGTCGTCACGCATTACCAGTTCCTGATAATCAGGATATCGATGCGGGACGTCGTAGGTCTCACCGAGACTGGCCAGCCGGTCCTCCTCCAGGCCAGCCAATGCGACTACCTGCACATTGGGTAGTTGCTGGTAGCTCTTGAGGTGGGTTTCTCCAGCCCATCCTAGACCAACAATGCCTACCCGCAAGCGTTCACTTGATTGCCCTTCTACTAACACAACACCTCCCAGTCTCCGGCACGAACATCTCCTCGTTCAAGATCGAACACTCAAAGCGGTGGAATCACGCACGATGAGGCGGGGGCTGATCGATAACCCTGGAAGCGGAAATCTACATCATTCACCACCCCTTGTCAAGCTCGACTTCTCCGCAAAGTTTGCGCATTGCCGAAACTTCCCAGCATCGTAACTACTCAGGCTACTACCCTCGCAGTTGCGAAATGCGGAAAAAAGGGGTCGGTGGGGGGCAGCCGCCCCCCACCGACCCCTTTTTTCCGGTCTCTTCTTATGTGTTTGGACCTGATGGCGTTACCGTTTTGTAAAAACTTGATCATGCAGTATGCTTGAGGATGGCGCCGGTTAGCACAACAGGGCGCCATGCGCAAGGCGATGCGAAGATGTCAAGGTGAGAGGCTAAGATGAGAAAGATTACTGTCGCACTACTGTTGATTGCAGCGCTGAGCGTATCGGTGCTCGGCATAGCGTATGCTCAGGAAACCGCGCCGGTGGTCCGCGCCGTCCTGTTTTACTCCCCAACTTGTCCCCATTGTGAACAATTCATCAAGGAAGACCTCCCCCTGCTGTACGATACCTACGGCGATCAGATACAAATCATTGGCGTCAACACGATGGAATCCGAGGGCTGGGCCCTCTACCAGGCGGCAGCCGAGCACTTCTCTATTCCGGAGAACCGGCGCGGCGTACCGGCCCTCATCGTCGACGACCATGTCTTGGTCAGCGGGGACGAGATCAATCAGCAGTTCCCCGGCATCATCGACGAGGGGCTGGCGACCGGTGGGATCAGTTTGCCAGAGATTCCCGGACTGCAAGAGATGTTACCCCCCGAAACCCAATCGAACAGGGGTGCGGTGTCGACGGCCTCCCTCGGGCCTGTGGAGCTGTTCAAACGCGACCTCGCCGGCAACACGCTGGCCCTGATTGTGCTCCTGGGCATGCTGGCCAGTCTGGCGTACGTGGCCGTCAGTGGCCGGCAGGCTCTTCGCGGACGCATGGCGATGGACAACCCCACGACCTCCTCGCTCGACTGGCTGGTGCCGGCGCTGGCGCTGGCTGGCCTCGGCGTCGCAGGCTATCTGGCCTACGTAGAGACCCGCGACATTGCTGCCATTTGCGGGCCAGTGGGAGACTGCAACATCGTTCAGCAAAGCCAGTACGCGCGGCTATTCGGCGTGTTGCCGATAGGCGTGCTGGGCGCGATTGGCTACATCGCCATCCTGATCATGTGGGCTTGGCGACGCATCGACAGTAACAACGGCCGGCGCGCCATCGCGTCATCAGCTCTCCTGGGGGCGGCCGGCTTCGGTGTACTGTTTTCGATCTATCTGACATTTTTGGAGCCTTTCGTCATCGGTGCGACGTGCGCGTGGTGCCTAACCTCGGCGGTGATCATCACGGCCCTCTTTTTGCTGACCGCGCGCCCGGGGCTCTGCTCAGCTCTCGCATTGGTCACCCCACCGAAAACCCGTACCAAGGCCCGGAGGCAGTGAGCGTAGGCCCTGCACCAGACAAAGAGAGCGCGCTACAAGTTGCGGGGCTACTTCGCGACTTTTGATAGTAAGTCCTCGTAAGGGTGACCAGGCGCATCTTCTGATCCAAATTTAGAATCGCCAAACACTTTAATACTACAACGAGACTTCGCTCGAGTTGATTGAGAACCGCCAACTGATGTCGGTTGTCAAGGTGCGCCGTATGGAGCCGATGACGGGCGTTGTTAGCTGGTGAGGGGGAAAATAGTGCCTCACCGAAGTCTCGTTATAGTACTAAGCTACCTGGAAAACCGCATCCTGGATCGCGTCAATGACACTTTCTGGGTGTACCTGACCTGCTACCAAGTACTCAAAGCCAACCATGATTCTCGCGCCCCGTTTGTCCTGGCCACTGCCTACTATCTGCTTCAGGAGCAGGCAGAGACCATCACAGACCAAGAGCTGCGGCGTTCGTTCTTACAAGATGTAGCATGGCGTCGGAAGATTGTGAAGGAATTTGCCGGGAAAGGGAGCAAAGATGGTCGATAGGCAGCTTATTTACGTCGGCCTGGTGCTTGTCTTGATGGGCTGCGTCGCGCCGGCAATGAGAAACAGTGAGATGAGCGAGGTGAAAGGAGCATCGACAGATATGATAGCCTTACCCACGCCGGTGCGTGAGGGCCGGCTGTCCTTGGAGGAAACATTGGAGCGCCGGCGGTCGGTGCGGGCGTTCACCGGCGAGGCGCTAACTGAGCGCGAGT
>JAANWY010000099.1 GCA_018263655.1 Anaerolineales bacterium
GATACGCTTCGCTACTCAGGCGACGTCCTGAGCTTGACGAAGGGGGTGCGGCTCGATCCTAAGTACCGTACTATCCTGAACCCGCACCCTTCGATACGGCCTCCACTGCGTTCCGGCCTACTCAGGATGCTAGCCGTGATCTCGATGCCAACTGGTGACTCATTTATGCCGAGCACTACTAGGGGCAGTGCCCATCGGTGCGTTCCACGATTCGCAGATCCAGGAAGTGCTGTCGCTGCCGGCCGACCACGAGCCGCTGTACCTGATCCCGGTTGGACATCCGCGTTAGCCAACACTAACACCGCTGTGGCCGGTCTCCTGACCGCGCCACCCGCCGTGGCGCGGTCTGTAAGCGAAGCAGCGACCGGCCACAGCAGCGGAATGTGACATTGTCAAGCTACTCAGGCACTTCGCCCCTATACAAGGACCTAGTCAACGCCCTCCTCGGTATGCACATGACCGTGCGATAGTTCCTCATCGCTTGCCGACCGCAGGTCGGCGACTTTCACGCGGAAGTGTAAGGTCTCGCCGGCCAACGGGTGATTGAAGTCAAGCAGTACACTGTCCTCCCGAATGCCGGCCACGTACGCCTCCAGAGCCTCTCCAGTATCCCGATCGCGCATACTGAGCCCCATCCCACGCGTCAGCTCCATCTCTGAAGGGAACGCGTTTCGCGGAACCTCTTGGTACGCGTCCGGGTCTGCTTCGCCGTAGCCGTTCGCCGGCTCAACCACAACATCCTTCTCGTCACCCACGGCCATACCCGCTACCGCCTTTTCGAGCCCAGGGATGATGTTCCCTTGCCCCTGGATGTAGGCCAAGGGGTCTCGGCCCTCAGACGTGTCAACGATCTCTCCATCTTCGAGGCGCAACGTGTACTCGAGGCTCACTACCATATCGTCTGCAACCGTTGCACCCGCAATCTGGCTGTCCATCACTTCAGTACCTACCTTTCTATCGCGCTGCATGCTGTTAACGGGGCGCCGGCACCCAGCACGCAACAAAAAACCGCCCTCGACTAAGCAAGCTGCGGGCGGTCTCGTCATCTGAATTGCGAAACTCACATTGTCACAAACAACTATACTTGATATTCGGAGTCAGGTCAAGGTGCGTGTTCTGGTGTTTGCCCATAAGTCCCTGTCAAGTAAGTGCAGGGCCAAACACCTAAGACCTGTCTGCCCACACACAGGCAGGCCTGAAACAAGTTTCAGCGTCCAGGACGCTCGAACTTGTTCGAGGTTTGACCCTTGCGAAGGTTTGCGAGCCGGTTTCGCGGCACAATCACCGTCGGTTATCGCGTGTCATTTCGCTGCGGGGCCACTTTGCAACCTTCGCAAGGGTAGCGCATCTTCTAAGTTAAATTCAGAACTGCTGTTGCCGGCATCGCCCCGAGCCTGTATAATCTCTGGTCGATACAGGAGCAAGACAGCGCCTCTTGAGAGCGCCGCACTCACTGCGTCGAATCAGTGTCTACACACTCACTGTCGATTCTCAGCAAGATGAGCTTACCGTGCTGAACCGGCTCGTCGCGAATACGCTCGACCGGGGCATCTTCACGCTCGGCAATTAGCTCACGCGGAGACTTGTCGGCGCGCGCAGCTTCGGCCTTGAGCTCTACCCATTGTTTGGGCGGCACGAACAGAAGCCGGTAGTCGGTTGGATGCTTCTCCCTGAAATAGACTTCGTCGGTCGCCCTAACGCAGGGGCTTTCACAGTAGATACAAGATTCGCTCATGGCCCAGCCGTACGCGACCCGTTCACACTCTAGACAAAACCATATGGGTGGCACACTGATACTCCTTTCTCCTTGTGTTTTCGCGCTGGGCAGGTGCCCCCCCCGTCTATTTGGGCATCAAGAACACTCAACTGACTATACTATAACGTGAGAGAGTACAGAAGTCAAGACGAAAGATTGCAGCGTTATCATTCAGGTAGTGGGGACCCTTGCGAAGGTTTGCCAATCGCATTCGGGTTGAAAGACCCCTAGCCAGTCGAAAATCGGCCTCTTGCCAAGGTTACTCTCAACCTTCGCAAGGGTGGCTGAACGCTAAGATTGAGAAAGACCCTATGGCCAACCTACAAGCACCTGACAATAGGAGACCCGTCGCCGGCACCCCGCCGGCCACATCACGCGCCTTCCACATCATGGTCAAACCCCGAGGCAGCATCTGCAACTTGGATTGCGCGTACTGCTATTTCCTCTCGAAGGAAAGGCTGTACCCTGGCAGCCGGTTCCGTATGAGTCACGAACTGTTGGAGACATACACGCGCCAGTACGTAGAATCACAGCGCGTGCCTGAGGTGACCTTCGCCTGGCAAGGCGGCGAGCCGACGCTGATGGGCTTGGACTTTTTCGAAGCGGCTGTGGAACTCCAGCAGAAGTATCGCAAGCCAGGCACCCGCATCCACAATGCCCTCCAGACCAACGGCACCACGCTGGACGATGACTGGTGCACTTTCTTCCACGAGCACGACTTTCTTGTCGGCATCAGCATCGACGGGCCGCGTGAGCTCCACGACTACTATCGCCCCGACAAAGGTAGCCAGCCTACCTTCGACCGCGTGATGGCCGGCCTGAGTCTACTGAAGAAACACGACGTCGAGTTCAACATACTGACAACCGTCCACGCGGCCAACGGCGACTACCCGCTGGAGGTATATCGATTCCTGCGTGACGAAGCCGAAGCCCCCTTCATTCAGTTCATCCCCATCGTCGAACGCGACAACGAGACCGGGTTTCAAGAGGGCGATACGGTCACCGGCCGCTCGGTGACGGCCAGGCAATACGGTGACTTCCTCATCACCATCTTCGATGAGTGGGTGCGGCGCGACGTCGGTCGGGTGTTTGTGCAAATCTTCGACGTGGCGCTGAACGCATGGCTTGGCCAGCCGGCGCCGCTGTGCGTGTTCGCCGCAACGTGTGGCGACGCGCTGGCCCTGGAACACAACGGCGACCTATACGCCTGTGATCACTTTGTGGAGCCGAAATACCGACTCGGCAACATCGTCGATGCTCCACTGACTGCATTGGTGGGATCGGAACAGCAGCGGCAGTTCGGACTGGCCAAGCGGGACGCTCTGCCACGCTGTTGCCGCGAGTGCGAGGTACGCTTCGTCTGCAACGGTGGCTGTCCTAAAAACCGCTTTATGCGCACTCCGAATGGGGAGCCAGGGCTGAACTACCTGTGCGCGGGGTACAAAGCATTCTTCAACCACATCGATCGACCGATGCGCATCATGGGCGGGGAACTGCGCGCCGGCCGGCCGCCGGCCAACATCATGCGCTATCTGGCGCAGGAAGAGGAGGCCAAGCTAGAAGAGCAGTTCGCCGCAGCCGGCCGCAACGACCCATGTCCCTGCGGCAGCGGCCGCAAGTTCAAGCACTGTCATGACCGAAAGCGGGTTCGAGGTACGCGACAGCGGCTCAAGTGGTCCACTACCTGGAGTTTACCCATAACTCGGATGTCAAGTTATTTCACATGTGAGCTGCGCGTACCTCGAACCCTTCGACAGGCTCAGGACGTCGCAAGTTCGAGCGTCCAGGAGGCTGAAACTTGTTTCAGGTCTTAGGGGTTCGGCCTTGCCTCTAGACGCCACAGCCGCTGGGGACTTATGGGGAAACACCAAGTCCACTACGCCTCCTCAAGCGAGCCGCGCGCCCGCTCCTCCAGCGGGCGCGGCACCTGCACTTCGACCGACCCCAGATCACCGCCGACGAGGCCGAAGACAGTGGACCCGCTCTCGTAGCGCAAGAGCACCGGGATATTCTCCGTCTCCAGCTTGCCCTTGATCACGTGCGCCTCGGGTAAGCTCCCAGCAACATAAATCGTGACGTACGGCGATTCACCACCGGGGCCACCCGTCCGCGCCTGAGGTTTCTCAGCCGCTTTTGTACGTCCCGATTTCAACCTAGGCATCCGCAGTCCCCAACGTTCAACTAAGCTGCTCATATTTCACTTGTAACCACTCAAGCCACCGCCCTCGTAATTGAGAAATGCGGGAAAATGGGGTCGTCGGGGGGCGGCCGCCCCCCGCACCCCCATCTTTCCCGGTCTCTTCTTGTGTAGGCGCAAAGTGCCTGAGTAGTACACCTTCACTTCAACTCACCACCAAAATCACTATTGACCACTACTCTCCGGCGCCGGCACAGGCACACCCGTAATCTCGACGAGCTGCTCCAGGTCGGATTGCAGCCCATCCAGCTCCTCGCCGTACGTTACCCAATCGCCCTCGCGCAGGGCGGCCTGCGCCGCATCCCAGTGCTGCTGCGCAGACTGCACCAGACCGGCGACCTCCTGCGAGACGATGGCCGGCGCTCCACCGCCGCCTTCCGCGCCTTCGGGCAACGCGCGGCGCACAGCGCTCGGCGCCCCCAGCAAGCGCGCCAGCGCCCCCTCGAGTGTCTTGGACCAAGCGACATCGCCGCCCGTCGAAACGACGATTCGCTTGAGCTCCGGCAACTCGCCGTTCTCGGCGCGCAGGTACAACGGCTCCACGTACAACAGTGATTCACCGATGGGGAACACCAGCAAATTGCCACGGATCACATCCGATCCACGCTGACTCCACAACGAGAGCTGAGCCGAAATCTCGGGGTCCTGGTCAATCAGCGCCTCGATCTGACGCGGTCCGTAAATCAACTCCTGTTTCGGAAACTCGTACACGACGAGTTCGCCATAGTTTTCACCATCGGAGCGGCCGGCCATCCAGG